>JAHWKS010000444.1 GCA_019347795.1 Planctomycetota bacterium
TGGAGCCCTGCTGGCTATGGGGAGGCATGCTTAGCATCGCGCGGTCGAGGGGTTGCGGCCGGTGGTCGAGCAACATCAGCACGAGTTGATCGTCTCGGCGCCCGACCGCCCGATCTGGGTGAACGCCGACCCGGTGCGAATGGTGCAGGTGATCGGCAACCTGCTCAGCAACGCCTGCAAGTACACGCAGCGCGGCGGCCGCATCGACTTGACCATCCGCCGCGAAGGCGGCGAGGCCGAGATCGTAGTGCGCGACAACGGCGTGGGGATCGAGCCGGAGTTGGTTCCCAAGGTGTTCGATCTGTTTATGCAGGGGTCGCGTTCGCTCGATCGCTCGCAGGGGGGCCTGGGGATCGGCTTAACGCTGGTCAAGAATTTGGTCGAGATGCACAGAGGATCAGTGGCCGCGCAAAGCGAAGGTCCCGGACGCGGCAGCCGGTTTTTCGTTCGCCTTCCCGCCATCGAGCACGAAGAGCACGCGCGACCTCCGAAGCGGCGGGACAGGCCGCCGCCGCGCCGCGTGCTCGTGGTGGACGACAACGTGGGGGCGGCGCAAATGCTCTCGATGCTCTTGGCCGCGCTCGGCTCCAGCCAGCTCGCCGCCGCGCACGACGGGATGTCCGCTCTGGCGATGCTGCCGGAGTTCCGCCCGGAGATTGTGCTCTTGGACATCGGCCTGCCCGGCATGGATGGCTACCAGGTCGCCGCCGCCATTCGCGAGAAGCCCGAGTTCGACTCCATCCTGCTGGTCGCCTTGACCGGATACGGCCAGGATGAGGACCGCCGCAAATCGCAAGCGGCCGGTTTCGACGAGCACCTGGTCAAGCCCCCCGCGGTGGAGGCCATCAACAAGCTGCTCCGGCATCCGAAGTTATCGCCGGAAACCGGCTAGGCCAGCACCTTCTCCACGACTTTGCCCGCCACGTCGGTCAGGCGGAAGTTGCGGCCTTGGTACTTGTACGTGAGGCGCTCGTGATCGAGGCCTAGAAGGTGCAGGAGGGTGGCGTGGAAGTCGTTAATGTGGACCGGGTCTTCCGTCGGATAGTAGCCCAGCTCGTCGGTCTGGCCGACGGTGACGCCCCCCTTCACTCCGCCGCCGGCCATCCACACGCAGTAGGCGTCTTTGTGATGATCGCGGCCGGCTTTGGCGCGGTCGCTCTGCAGCATGGGAGTGCGGCCAAACTCGCTCCCCCAAACCACAAGCGTTTCGTCCAAGAGGCCGCGCTGCTTGAGATCGCTGATGAGCGCCGCCAACGGCTGGTCCACCTGCTTGCACTTGTTGGGGAGGGCCGTGTTGATCGAGCCGTGATGGTCCCAGCCTTCGTCCATCAACTGCACAAACCGCACGCCCCGCTCAACCAGCCGGCGGGCCAGGAGGCAGTTGTTGGCGAAGCTCTCCTTCCCCGGCTGCGCCCCGTATGCGGACAGCGTCTGCGACGACTCCTGCGAAATGTCCATCAACTCCGGGACCGAGGTCTGCATGCGGAACGCCATCTCGTACTGGCTGATGCGGGTGGCGATCTCCGGATCTCCCACGTCCGCCAGTTGCGCCTGGTTCAGCCGGTTGATGCTCTCGACGATTCGCCGGCGATCGGCGGTGGAGACGCCGTCGGGATTGGAGAGGAACAGCACGGGGTCGCCGCTGGAGCGGAACTCGATGCCTTGATACACCGTCGGCAAAAAACCGCTCCCCCACAGGCTGTTCCCGCCGCCGGCGATGGACCCGGTGTTCATCACCACGAACGCGGGGAGGTCCTCGTTCTCGCTCCCCAGACCATAAGTGATCCAAGCGCCCATGGTCGGCCGGCCGAAGCGGCCGAAGCCGGTGTGCAGGAACACCTGGGCCGGGGCGTGATTGAACTGCTCGGTGTGCAGCGTCTTGATGACCGCCAGCTCGTCGGCCACCGTGGCCAGGTGGGGCAGCAGTTCCGACATCACCACGCCCGACTGCCCGCGGGGCTGGAACTTGAAGCTCGAGCCCATCAACTTGGGATGGCCGCGGAGGAAGGCGAACCGCTGGCCTTCCAGATATTCTTCGGGACACAGCTCGCCGTCGTGCTTGTTGAGGGCCGGCTTGTGCTCGAACAGGTCGAGGTGCGAGGGCGCCCCCACCAGGTGCACGAAGATCACGTTCTTCGCCTTCGGGGCGAAGTGGGAGCTCTTCGGCGCCAGCGGGTTCTCCCGCGCCGCCGGCAGGTCGTTCGCCAGGAGCGAACCTAACGCCAGCGAGCCGACGCCGCAGCCGACCCGCTGAAAGAGCTCGCGACGCGAGAGCGATTGAAGTCGTTGGTGATAAGGATGCATGGTAAATGTGCCGTGTGAATAGTCGCCGACCAGCTGCGATTCGGGTTTTTATCCCTTCGTGATCGTCTCGTCCAAATTGAGCAGGATGTTGCTCACCATCAGCCAGGCCGCCATTTCCGCGGGGGGCGCATCGGCGGAGGGGAGCTTCGCCAGCAGCGTCTTCGCCGCTTGCGGATCAGCTTTGAATCGGGACAGCTCCCGCAGGTAAACATCGCGTAAGTGTATCGCCTCCACGTCGCTCGGCGCCCGAGAGACGCAGAGGCGGAAGGCGTATTGGATCCGCTCGCCGAGACTTTCGGCCGGACGATCGGTCAATATCCGCGTCGCCAGTCCAGCCGCCATTTCAATGTACGCCGGGTCGTTCATGAGCGTCAGGGCCTGAAGCGGCGTGTTGGTCCGCGGACGCTGCACCACGCAAGCGGCGCGGTCGGGGGCGTCAAAATTTACGAAGCTGGGATACGGCGCGCTGCGGCGCCAGAATACGTACAGGCCGCGGCGGAAGCGGTCCTCGTCCTTCTCCGTTTGCCACTTCGGTGCGTTGCGGCCGACGTGCCGCCACACGCCGTCCGGCTGCGGCGGGTACACCGGCGGACCGCCTTGCTTCTCGGAAAGCAGGCCGCTGATCGCCAAGGCGTTGTCCCGCACCGCTTCGGCCGAGAGGCGGAACCGCGGGCCGCGGGCGTAGAGCTTGTTCTGCGGATCGCGCTCCAGCAGTTCGGAGGTAATCCGCGACGACTGCCGATAGACGCTCGATGTGACGATCAGCCGATGGATGTGCTTCTGCGACCAGCCGCTCTCCATGAACTCGACCGCCAGCCAATCGAGTAGCTCGGGATGCGTCGGCGGCTCACCTTGTGTGCCGAAATCTTCTTCGGTCGTCACCAGCCCCTGGCCGAAGAACTCCGCCCACCAGCGATTCACCGTCACGCGCGCGGTGAGGGGGTTCGCTTCATCCGTCAGCCAATCCGCCAGCGCGAGGCGGTTCTGGGGGGCATCGGCCGGCAGGTCGTGGAGAACATGCGGCGTGCCCGGCTCGACCGGTTCGCCGGGATTGAGAAACTCGCCGCGCTTGAAGACGTGCGTCATTCGCGGCTTGTCCTCGACCATCACCAGCGTGGTCGGGGGGGCGACCGCGTCAAGTTTCTTGTCCAGCTCGGCCACTCGGTCGCGCAGCTCTTTCACTTGCGGATCGAGGCTGAGGAAGTGCTCCCGCAGCTCTTCCCGTTGCTTCTTGGTGCGCTTCTTCTCCGGCGTTTCGACGATCTTCGCGAGGTTCTCCGGCAGCGTCGCGGCGGCCGGGTCCCCCTGCATCGCCGAGAGCCGCAGCCTTCCGATGGTGCGGCCGCCGCCGTAGTGCTGGTGCAAGGTGAAGGTGAGCACCGCGCCCCCCTCGAACCCGAGCGGTTCGGCGGCAAGGAACTCGGCCTGATGCGGCTTGCCGAACTCGGGGTTGATGGCCCAGCCGGTGGACATATCGCCGTCGATGGCCCCGGCCACAGGCCATCGCCCCTGCGAGAAATCGGCTGTGGCGCCGTGCAGCGATATCGGCTGCGGTTCGCCGGAGTTGTTCTGCGGCGCGGCCGTCACCTCAAACTCGTACAGCACGAAGTTCGGCCGCTCCGGATGGTGCCGTCCGGGGCCGTTGCCCGGAAGCGAAGGATCCGTGAGCGTCTCCAGGCGAAAGCCGGTGATGCCGGCGAGGTCGGTGGGGACGATCACCGTATAGATGTCTTTGTCGGGCGTCTTGCCGCCCACGAGCACCGACTTGTCATCCAGGATCGTGTGCGAGGCGCCGCCCGAGGACTCGAACTGCGCGATATCGAGCACGGTCCACTGCGGCGATTTCTCCTTCGCGGCGACAACCTCTTGCTCCCACTCCGCCTGCTCGCCGGCACGGGCGGCGATCACCGCATCCAATTCCTCCTGGACGTCGTCCCGCTTCGCTTGCAGCTCGCGGCGAAGATCAGCCTGGTCGTCGTCCAGAGGCAGCTCCATCTTGGGGCCGTAAAAGTCGTAGTTGATTCCGTTGTCCCCCTTCACCTCCAGCGGCGTGTTGTTGAAGTAGGCGAAGAGGCGGTAGTAATCCTTCTGCGAGATCGGGTCGTACTTGTGGTTGTGGCACTGGGCGCACTCGATGCTCGTGCCCAGCCAGACGAAGCCGGTGGTGTTCACCCGGTCGATGATCTGGTTGACCCGGTTCTCCTCGGGATCGACCCCCGCTTCCACGTTGCACGTGGTCAAGCGATGAAATCCGGTGGCGATCTTCTGGTCGGGCGTGGCGCCGGGCAGCAAGTCGCCGGCGATCTGCTCCCGCGTGAACTGCGTGAAAGGCATGTCGGCGTTCATCGCCCAGATCACCCAATCGCGATACGGCCACACCTCGCGATATTGATCGGCCTGGTAGCCATTCGAGTCGGCGTAGCGGGCCAGGTCGAGCCACGGCCGCGCCCACCGCTCTCCGTACGCGGGCGAAGCGAGGAGGCGATCGACGGCGCGGCGGTACGCCTCGGGCGACTCATCGGCAAGGAACGCTTCGACCTCTTCCACCAAAGGCGGCAGCCCGGTCAGATCAAGCGAAAGGCGCCGCAGCAGTTTGGCCTTCTCCGCGTCGGGCGACGGCGACAGCCCTTCCGCCTCCAGCCGATGCAAGATGAATGCATCCAGCGGCGTGCGAAGCCATTCGGCGTTTTCGACCGCCGGCAACTCGGGACGCTGCGACGGGATGTACGCCCAATGTTGCCGGACCTCGGCATCCGACGAATCGGCCTCAGCGGGCCAGTCGGCGCCTGCGGCGATCCAGCGGCGCAGCACGCCGATCTCGTTGTCCGACAGCGGCGCCTCATCCAGCGGCATTCGCTCCTGGTCATCCAACCCGAGCACGCGCCGCAAGAGCAGGCTTCGCTCCGCGTCGCCGGGAACGATCGCCGGTCCGGAGACGCCCCCTTTCATCACGATCGATCGAGCATCCAGTCGCAGCCGGCCCTCCTGCGCATCCGGCCCATGGCAGGCGATGCACCGCGCCTCCAGGATCGGCTGCACGTCGCGCACAAAATCAACCGGCGCCGCGGAGGGCGGCTCGGCCAGCACCGAGGCCGGAAGGCACAACCCCACGCCCATCAGCAAACGGAGAAAGAATCGTCGCATAGTCGCCAGCGGATCGGCAGGGAGGGAAAAGAGGCGGGCCAAAACACGCCCCTCATTAAAGCAGAAAGCCGCGAGGTTTCCAAGCGTTTTTGTTGCCGATTGCTGGCGCCAAGGCAACCCGAAGCGTGGTTGTGGTAAATCAAGTTGCAGAATCA
>JAHWKS010000445.1 GCA_019347795.1 Planctomycetota bacterium
GGCTCGATTCGCGGGAGGCGATTTTCCAGGGCGGCGACCGCGGACCGGCCATCGTGCCCGGCGACCCGGAAGGCAGCTTGCTCGTGCGGGCAGTCATGCACGACGATGCTCAGCCGTTGCAGATGCCTCCCAAAGAGCCGTTGGCGGCGGAGGCGGTTTCCGACCTGAAGTCCTGGATAGCCGCCGGCGCGAGGTGGCCCGCATCGGCGACCGCGCCCTTGGCCGGCGAGAAATCGCACTGGGCGTTCCGGCCGCTGGAATCCGTGCCGATTCCCGAAGACCCGACGGGCTGGGCTGTCGATCCGATCGACCGTTTTATCGCCGCCGCGCGCCGCGCGCGAAACCTGCGTCCGAACCCGCCCGCCGACAAGCACGTGCTTCTGAGGCGCGCGTTCTGTGATCTGATCGGCCTGCCGCCGACGCCCGAGCAGCTTGAGGCGTTTCTGGCCGATGAGCGGCCCGGCGCCTTCGCCGAGGTCGTCGATCAATTGCTGGCCTCGCCTCGCTACGGCGAGCGCTGGGGCCGTTACTGGCTGGACCTTGTCCGTTACGCCGACACGGCGGGCGACAACGCCGACTACCCCATTCCGCAGGCGCATCTGTATCGCGACTATGTCATCGACGCCTTCAACGCCGACCTGCCGTATGACCGGTTCCTGCACGAGCAGTTAGCCGGCGATCTGCTGGCGAAAGAGGCGACCCCTGAGGAATATCCCCGGCTGGTCATCGCCACCGGGTTTATCGCGCAGGCCAAGCGGATGGGAACGCGCGAACTGGAGGACATGCACATCATCATCGAGGACACGCTGGCCACGCTCGGCCCGGCCGTCCTCGGTTTATCGGTCCGCTGCGCTCGCTGTCACGACCACAAGTACGACCCGCTGACGCAAAAGGACTACTACGCGCTGTACGGCTTCTTCGCCAGCACGCAGTATCCCTTCCCCGGCGCCGAAGAGGTGCGGAAGCAGACGCACTTCGCGCCGTTGCTCCATCCCGACCAGTTGGTGAGCCGCGAAAGCGAAGACGTTCCGACGGCGTATGCGGTCAGCGACCTGGAGCCGACCGACGCCCGCATTCATGAAGGAGGGAATCCGCGCGACCTTGGCGAAGTCGTTCC
Source organism: Planctomycetota bacterium (assembly GCA_019347795.1). Classification (GTDB taxonomy): domain Bacteria; phylum Planctomycetota; class Planctomycetia; order Pirellulales; family Pirellulaceae; genus JAHWKS01. The sequence goes on from JAHWKS010000445.1 coordinate 1,118, forward strand.
GCGCGGCGTTCCGCGAATCCTGGACGCCGACGGGCTGCAGATCCCGGAAGGGAGCAGCGGACGTCTGGAGTTGGCCCGCTGGCTCACTACCGAGGCCGACTTCCTGACCGCCCGCGTAATGGCCAATCGGATCTGGCAGTTCCATTTCGGCAAGCCGCTCTCGCCCACCCCGTCCGACTTCGGCTTCCGCGGCGCCGAGCCGACGCATCCGGAGCTGCTCGACTGGCTGGCGGGCGAGTTCGTCGCCTCCGGGTGGTCGCTCAAAGCGATGCACCGGCGGATTATGCTCTCGAAGACGTACCAGCTTTCCTCCGCCCATGACGCCTCCCGCGCCGAGCAGGACACGGCCAACGCCTGGTACTGGCGATTCGACCGCCGCCGGCTGGACGCCGAGGCTTTGCGCGACACGCTGTTGACGTTAGGCGGCTCGCTCGACTTGCGGCGCCCCGGGCCGCATCCGTTTCCGGCGCCGTCCACGTGGCGGTTCACGGCCCATCATCAGTTCAACGACGCCAGCTATCCGTCGAATCATCGCAGCGTGTACTTGATGGTCCAGCGGCTGCACGCGCACCCGTACTTGTCGCTCTTCAACGGGGCCGACCCCAGCCTCTCGACCGCCATCCGCGACAGCTCGCCGGCGCCGCTGCAAGGCCTATTCCTGTTCAACAACGACCTGACTCACGAGCAGTCGGTTCGCTTCGCGCGCCGGCTCTTGGCCGAGGAGTCCAATCCGGCGGCGCGGCTCCGACTCGCCTTTTTGCTTTGCTACGCGCGTCCGCCTTCTCCCGAGGAAGAAGCGAACGTCGGGTCGCTCATCGAGCGGTATGAACGAGTCTTGGAGCAAGAGGGAGTCGCGGCGGAGCAGCGCGAAGCGGAGGCCTGGTCGGCGGCGACGCGGGCGATCATGGCTTCCAACGAATTGATCTACATCGACTAGCGGCAAAGGATGGATATGACGCAGAAGCATCGCCTCCATCGTCGGCGCTTTTTGAAAGGCGCCGCCTGCGCGGCTGCCGGCGGACTCGCTCTGCGTGAGCGGCTCAGCCTCGCCGCTGAGCTACACGGCGGCCATCCGCTGGCGCCCAAGCCGGGACACTTCCCGGCCAGCGCGAAGCATTTAATCATCTTCTTCTTTACCGGCGGGCTTTCGCATGTAGACACGTTCGACTACAAGCCCCAACTGCAAAAAGACGACGGCAAAAAGATCCGCGAAGGCGGCCGGCCATTGAAAGCCTCTCCCTGGAAGTTTCAGCCATACGGGGAATGCGGCAAGATGGTCAGCGAGCTGTTCCCGCACGTCGGCTCGGTCGTGGACCAGATGTGCTTTCTGCACACCGTGCGGGGCGACTCCGGCGGTCACTCGGCGGCGACGCTCGGCATGCTGACCGGCTCGATCACGTTCCCGATGCCCAGCATCGGCGCCTGGATCAGCTACGGCTTGGGCACGCGCAACGCCAACTTGCCTCCTTACGTCGTGCTGGCCGCGAAGGAGCCGTACAACGCCTACCTGGCCTGGGACTCGGGCTTTCTTCCCGGCTGCCACAAGGGAACGCGGTTCATCCCCGGATCCGATCCGCTTCCCAACCTGGCCAGCCCCATCGCCTCGGTCCGACGCCGCGAGCTCGAGCGGCTCATGCTTCACGACCTCAATCAGGCGCACCTGGAGCAGCGCGGGCATGCGCCGGAGCTGCAGGCCCGGATCACCAGCCTGGAGACGGCTCAAGGGCTGATGCGGGAGGCGCCCGAGGCGCTCGACATCGGCCGCGAGCCGCGCTATGTGCTCGACCTGTACGGCGCGGAGTCTTCCAATCCCGCCTCATTCGGCGCGCAGTGCCTGACTGCCCGACGCCTGGTGGAGCGCGGCGTTCGCGTGGTGCAACTCTTTGACGTCGGCTCGAACAACAACTGGGATAACCACAGCGATATCAGCGTGCACGAGCGGCTCAGCCGCAACGTCGATCAGCCGATCGCGGCCCTGGTGAAGGACCTCCGCCTGCGCGGGCTGTTGGACGAGACGCTCATCGTCGGCTGCTCGGAGTTCGGGCGCACCCCGTGGGAGGACCAGTCGCCCAAAGGGCGCGGACACTACAACCGCAACTTCACCTGCTTCCTGGCCGGCGGCGGCGTGAAAGGGAGCTTCAGTTACGGCGTCTCGGATGAGTACGGCGCCAAGGCGGTGGAGAACCCGATGCACGTCCACGACTTGCACGCCACCGTTTTGCACCTGATGGGACTGGACCACACCCGGCTGACCTACCGCTACTCCGGCCGCGACTTCCGCCTTACGGATGTGCACGGCGAAGTCGTTTCTGAGATCATTGCATAATTGAGTATGATCATGTCCTCCCCTAATTTCTCCCGGCGCGACTTCATCACAACGACTGCCTCCGGCGCTGCCGCCAGCCTGACGGCGAAGGTCGCCTCCGCGCAGGTCCGCGGCGCGGGTGAGCGGCTGCGGATCGGCTTCATCGGCGTCGGACAGCGAGGATTCGGCACGCACGTCAAGACGCTGCTCAAGTTGCGGAAGCTCGGCCGAAACATCGAGCTGGCGGCGGTCAGCGATGTTTACACCGTCCATCGCGACCGCGCCGTGGAGGCGATCCAGGCCGAAACCGGCCGCAAGCCGCGGGTGTTCGGCGACTATCGCGAGATGCTGCAGGACGAGAGCATTGATGCCGTGTGCATCGCCACGCCCGATCACTGGCACGCGCGGCAAACGCTCGACGCCCTGGAAGCAGGGAAGCACGTCTACTGCGAAAAGCCGATGACGCACACCACCGACGAAGCCAAGGCCGTTGTCGCCGCGTGGAAGGCGAGCCGCCGGGTGATGCAGGTCGGCGTGCAGTCCACGAGCCTGCCCCTGTGGGACATGGCACGCGAGATGATCGACGCCGGCAAGCTCGGCAAGGTGGTCCAGTTCCAGACCGAGGCGGCCCGCAACTCCCGCTACGGGATGTCGCGGCACAACGTCATCACGAAGGAGATGACGCCGGAAACGGTGGACTTCCGCCGCTTCCTCGGCGTCGAGGAAGGGCTGGCGCCCGAGATGCCCTTCGATCGGGCCACGTTCGGCCAGTGGCGGTGCTACTGGCCGTTCGGGTTCGGGATGTATTCGGATCTCTTCGTGCATCGCGTGACCGGGATGCTCAAAGCGACGGGGCTGCGGCGCCCGGGACGCGTGGTCGGTGGAGGCGGGATTTACCTGGAATACGACGGCCGGCAAGTGGCCGACGTAGCGTCCATCATCGCCGACTTTCACGAAGGCGTGCAGGGCCTGGTGAGCAGCACGATGGTTTCCGAGGAGCTGAAGCTGGAGCACCTGATTCGCGGCCATCACGGGCTGCTGCGCTTCGACAAGGATTGCTCCGGCAACAGCGGCAGCGGCACGTTCGAGTTTGTGCCGGAGCGTCCGCAGGTGACGCTCGACAGCAGCCTCAAGTCGGAAGAGTATTCGGCGAAGACCGACGACGACATCAACTCGATGCACTTCGCCAACTTCCTGGAGGCGGTGCGCGACGGCCGGCCGGCGGCGGTCAACAACGATCCGGAGCTGGGCGCCGCGGCCGTGATGCTGGTCAACCTGGCGGTCCGCAGCTACCGCGAGGGAAAGGTGTTCCACGTCGATGTGGAAGGAAACATCGGCAAGGGGGACAGCAGTTGGGCGGACCGCTGGGAGCGAATGTCGCAGGAGCGGGCAAAGCCGCGGCACGTGCCGGGGTGGACGGCGGGAGACGCCGGCAGCGTGCTGCACCCGCCGGTCTACCAGAAGCTGGCCGGACCGTGGATCGACGGCCGCCCCCCGGAGGCGAGCTGATTGCATGAGACGCCCCCATCGCATCACGCGGCGAGACGCGCTCTCGGGCGCAGCGGCGACGTTGCTCGTGAGTGGACTGCCGCACTTGGTCGCGGCGGCGCCGTCCCCTTCGATCAAGCCGAAGCGCGTGGCGGCGGTGATTACCGCATATCAACGCGGCCTGCACGCCGACGTGGTGCTGGGAAAGATCCTCGAAGGCTGGAAGCAGGACGGCGGACCCGGTCCGGCTCTGGAGCTGGCGTCGATGTATGTCGATCAATATCCGCCGCGAGACCTGGCCCGTCCCATGGCTGCAAAGCACGGCGTGCCGATCTTCGACACGATCGAAGGTGCGGTGACGCTCGGCGGCGGTTCGATCCTGGTGGACGGCGTGATCAGCATCGGCGAGCACGGCGACTATCCCTGGAACGACAAACAGCAGCACCTCTACCCGCGGCGCCGGTTCTTTGAGGAGATCACCGACGCCTTCGCAAAGTACGATCGCGTGGTCCCGGTCTTCAACGATAAGCACCTCGGGCCGGAGTGGGCGGACGCCCTGTGGATGTACGAGCGAGCCCGCGAAATGAGCGTCCCCTTCATGGCCGGCTCGTCGATGCCGGTCGGCTATCGCAAACCGGACGTTCCTGTCCCCATGGGCTGCCAGATCGAGGCCGCCGTGGGAGTCG
>JAHWKS010000446.1 GCA_019347795.1 Planctomycetota bacterium
ACCCAGATCGCGCCGCCGGCGCCCCGTCCCACGACGTCCGTAACTCGCACGCGATCGCGCAACGCCTTCTCGAAAGCACGCCAGCGCGGCTGCCCCGCGACGCCGGGAAACTGCACCAGACAGAACACGCTGGCCGTGCGGTCGGCTCGCGATCGCTCGCGCAGCAACGTCTCCTCAAGCGACGGCGCATGCGTAAGCGAGCTCGGCGAGCCGCCGACCCGCGGGCGCGGCGTCCGCTCCAGCAGACGGGCGAAGACGCTACGAAACGTCATAAGCGAACTCAACCTCGATCGTCGGAGCGGCCTCCTCGACCACTCCCCAGAAAACACGTAAGTAGCTTGACTCTCCGAGTCGAGCCCCTCTTCGATCTCTCGAGAACGCTCGACTCGGAGAGTCAAGCTACCCGGAACTCGGTTCCTACAACCGCCGGTAGATCCAACCGGGAACGTAGAGCTTGCGTTTGTTGAACACGACGCCGACGATGCGGGCGTCGGCCTGCCGCAGCAGGTCGATATTTCGCTCCGCAGTCCGCCAGCGCACCCGCTCCGCCTCGAGCACCAAGGCCACGCCGTCGAGCAGGCGGGCCCACTCGACCGCGGCTTCGTCCTCCGACAGCGCCGGCAAGTCGAAGATCGTCAGGTCGAACTGCCGCGTCAGTCCGTCGAGCGTCCGCTTGAGTCTTTCACGGGTAATACGGACCGGCGCCGCAACATCATGTGTGAGGCGGTGCAACTCTTCGGCCGAGAGGAACGAGCCGCCGCACTCGCGGCCGGCGCCGTTGCATGGGCTCGCGGGGGAAGTCAACTCTCCGTCCGCCGGAGTGGTTCCCGCCCGCGCGCCGGACCCGTGTGCGTCCACGAGCAGCACCCGCAGCTTTCCGGCGGCGACGAGCGCGAAGCCGGCGGCGATCGACGTAACCCCTTCGCCGTGGCGGCAACTGGTGAAGCCGATCGTCCGCAACGGCTCGCCTTGATCGGTCGCCGTGCGCACGCGGCTCAGGAGCGTGCGAAAGCTGCGGTGAAGATCGGCGTCGCCGTTGACCCGGGCGCCGAGGGGACAGGTGCGCGGGCGAAAAATCGCGGCGGTCCCCGGCTCGCTCGGAAGCAACGGGGGCGTCCGCGACTCGCCGGCAAGGGCTTGTTCGGTCTTGGCGGTGATCATGGCGAATGCGATGTGGTTAGGACAATTCGAGAAACTAATGTCCTTAACCTCCCCTGTGGGGAGGTCGGACGCGGTAGCGGCCGGGTGGGGCGGGGTAAGCTCGAACGACAGTTATTCTCGAGCGACCCTTAGTGAGATACGAGCAGCCCCTGCCGCACGTGAGAAACCGTGGCCAGAACTGGGAGCCCGAGGCGGGCCTCCACCTCCTCGGGCGTCTTCAGCGTCGGATCGAGAAAGTCGGCCAGGAACATGACCCCCAGCGAGCCGATCGTCGCCAGCACCAGCGCCGCGGCCACCGCCAGTCCCTTTCGCGGGCTGGTGGGCTTCGGCGAGAACGTGGCCGGCTGGGCGACAGCGATGTTCGTGATCCCCTCGCGCTTCAGCGCCTCGTCGATGCGGGCCAACTCCAGATCCTTCACATAAGCTGTATAGCTGGCGTCAAGCACGGTCACCTTCCGCTCCATCTGCGAGACGAGCAGCTCGTGCTCGTTGAACTCCTCCTGCTCGCGGCGAAGGTCGTCCAGTTGCACGGCCAGCGTTTCGGCCTGGGCGTGCAGCGAGTCGGCGAGCGACTCTTCCGCCGCCAGCACGGCGATCGCCGCGTCCCCGTGCAAGGGCGTTTCGGCGGCGAGGATCGCCTTAGCCTCGCGAACCTGCTCGCGAATGGCGATCACGTCCGGATGAATGGGCTGGAATTTCGCGAGCAGCTCCTGCTCGCGGGTCTCCAGCTCGTACAGCTTTTGCCGCATCCCGGAGAGCCCCTGGCTGGGCGTGCCGCTCACCAGTTGCTGCACAAGCAGGTCCGGCAGGCGGTCCAGCCGCGATTGCATCGACTCGATCTTCGCATCCGAGGCCGCCAGCGCCGCCCCGTTCTCCTGGAATTGCTTCTCGACGTGGCTGATCTGCTGCTGAAGGGCGGTCCGCCGCTCCTGGAGCGAAACCAGCCCGAGTCGCTTCTTGGCGTCCCGCAACTCCGCCTCGGCCCCGTCTAACTGCTTCTTGAGAAGCGTCGCCTGCTCGTCGAAGAACTGGTACGAGCCGGGCGTGCGGTGGATGCGCAGGTGCTCCACGCCATACGCCTCGACCAGGCCGGCGACGATCTGCTGCGCCCGCTCGGGCGTCTTCGCCTCGCCGGTGACGATGACGACGGTCGAATTGCGTGGCGCGAAGACCTCGACGTCCTTCTGCAACTTGCGAAGCTTCTTGTCGCGCTCCTGAGCGTTTAGCTGCTTGGCGGCGGGATCGAGCTTGTCGAGCACGTACTCCAGGTTCGATCGGCTCCGCAGCACCTCGATTACCGAATTCATCTCGTTCTCGCGCGAGGCGTGCAGGTTCACCACTTGCCCGGTGGTGGCCGTCGGGTCGAGGGTGACGTTCTCCCGTCCCAGCCGCACGAACAGCCTCGCTTCGGAGGTGTACGTTCGCGGACAGACGATCAGCCCGATCACCGTGAGCAGCATGGCGCCGCAGAAGAACGCGGCGCCCTTGCGCCGGTGGCGGAAGAGGATCCGCGCCACGTCGCGAGGCGAGCCGAGAGACGAGAACGAGTTGGACATGCAGAGCCTCGATGCGGAAGAAGCGCAATTACTGCCGGGAAGAAGGCAAGTCCAAGACCACTCGCGACGGAGAACGGGATCTCATGCGGCGGCGGCGATGCTAAATCCCGTCCCGCTCATGCCTTAGCATCGCAGCCCCGCATTCCCTCGGTTCCTGCCCATGATGCGAAGTCGCAACGCGGCGCTTCCGGAATGCGACGTTCGTCAACGGGCGGAAACAAAGCTCGCGGTCGCTCCACGCGCGCTGCCGAAGCTATAGTTTCCCATGAGGCGCCGATGCTCTGCGCCCGCTTCTTTCCGCGAACTCTCACAGACGGCATGAGTGCTGCGACCCCCCCGGGCGTCGATCTCCGCCAACTCGTTGCGATCGTCAAGGCCCGCTGGCGGTGGTGCGCGGCAACGACGGCGGTCGCCGCGATTGCGGCCATCGTGTACGCGGTGGCGAAGCCGGATGTATGGCAGGCGCGGCAAGCGCTGGTGGTGCGGGATGAAGCGGTGGGGGACCTGAACCGGCAAGGCCGGTTCGATAGCAGCGATGCGATGAAGTCGGCCCAGGAGCTTGTGCTGGAAGTGGCGAGGAATCGATCCGTCGTGGAGGCGGCGCTTCGCTCCGCCGGACCGCCGGCCGACGCGGCGGCACTCTGGCCCGACGCCGACGCCATCACGCGGACGCAGGACGCCCTTGCCGTCACCGCCCCCAAGGGCGCTGAGTTCGGCCAGACTGAAATCATCTACCTGACCATTAAGGCGAAGAGCCGCGAACGCGCCGTCTCGCTCGTCGCGGCCGTCTGCGACCAGCTTGAACATCGCTTGCAGGGCTTGCGGGGCCGCAAGGCGGAAAGCGTGATCGAAGAGCTTACCCGGACGTTGAGCCTCGCTCAGGCCGATCTCGACGAGGCGACCGCCCGGCTGCAAGCGATCGAGGCCGAGGTGGGAAGCGACCTGGGAGAGCTGCGCATCCTGAACGAGGCGGCCGCCGGCGACAGCAACCTCCGCGCGTCGCTCAATCAAATCAAGACCGACCTCCGGCAAGCCCGCGCCGGATACACAGCCGCCCGCGAGCAGCTTCAACTCCTGCTGGCCGCCCGGACCGATGAGAAGCAACTCTTCGCCTCCAGCTCGCGGCTGTTGGACTCGCAGCCGGCGCTGCGAAGGTTGAAGGAAGGCCTCGTCGATGCTCAGCTTCGCACCGCCGCCCTCCGCGGCCGGATGAGCGCCGATCATCCGAACGTCCGGGAGGCGGTCGCGGCCGAGGAGGAAGTCCGGCGGCATTTGCAGCATGAGCTGGACGCCGCCATCGCCGGACTGCGGGCCGACTTGCAAGTGACCGGCGCGCAGATCGCCGCCTACGAGGAGCAACTGGCGGAAGTGACGGACCGGCTGGATCGCCTGGCGTCGCTGCGAGCCAGGTATGCGAATCTTCAATCGGAAGTGCGGCAGCGGGCCGAAGCGGTCCAGCGAGTGCAACAGGACCTGGCCACCGCCCGCGCCAGCCAGGCCGCCGCGGCGTCGGCCAGTCTGCTCACGCGGATGGATGCGCCGCTGGCGGACGATCGGCCGCTGGGACCGCGACGGGCGATGATCGTGCTGGCGGGCCTCTTCGGCGGTCTGGCGACCGGAGTGGGATTGGCACTGTTAACGGCTCCCGCGACGCGAGGCTGGGGACGCCGATGGAGCGACTACCTCCGTCACGGCCGCCGCGCGGACGATCGACCGCCTTCGCCGGAGGGACAAACATCGCCGCGCGCTCGTCGAGCGGAAGATCGCACTCCCGGGCGCCGCGCAAGCGATGCCCGACGCGACCGGCGCGGCAGCGATAAGGTAGGCGCGGACAACCTGACAGACGAACTCACGCGCCTCGTAGCCGAAGCCCAGCAAGACGCGTAGGATAGCCTCCACGTAACACAGGCGGTCCGCCTGTTCTTCCCCCGCCACGCCGCCTCTCGCCCAGCCCCCGCCGGCGCCGCGTTTCCCATGCCATCGGTTCTGACAATTCTCCTCGCAGCCGCGGTGTTGACCCAATCGCCTGGTTTCCGCGAGTTCGGCCGGCTCTCCGATCCGGACATTCAAGAAGCTTCGGCCCTGGAGGCAAGCCGCCGCTTTCCCGGCGTCTTCTGGACCGTGCCCGACTCGGGCAATCCGCCGCACCTGATCGCGATCGACCGCACGGGCCGCGTGCTGGCCAAATACCACGTGTCGGAGGCGGTCAATCTCGACTGGGAGTGCCTCGCTCTCGATGAGGCGGGCAACCTCTACATCTGCGACGTGGGCAACAACGTTATCAACGGCCACTCGCGGCTGCATCAGCGGTGGGTGTACGTCGTGCGGGAGCCTGACCCGCGCGCCCCTTCCGACGATGAAGCCGCGGGCGACGGCTTGCGAAAGCTCGCCGTGGAGCGGACGATCTTCGTCCGGTACCCCGATCGCCCTTTCGACATCGAGGCGGCGTTCGCCTGGGGCCGGCAGGTCTACTTCATCAGCAAGACGCGCGATCACGCCGCGATCTATCGCCTGCCGACCTCCGACGCCGAGGGACCCGTACGGCTGGAGAAGGTCGCCGAGTTGCCGGGGTTGGATCGCGCCACGGGGGCAGCCCTTTCGCCCGACGGCCGGCGCCTGGCGGTCTGCACCTACCACGATGTATGGCTCTACCCGGCGACGGCTGCGGACGGTTTCGCGCTGAAGCGCCGCCGCCCGACCCATCGCCTGCCGTACGAGGCGCGCGGCGTAGAAGCCTGCGCCTGGGACGGCAAAGACCTGGTGCTCTTAAGCGAGGCCGGCCGAATCTACCGCCTGCGGTGCGAGTAACCGCTCCCGAAGTCCTCGCCGCAGGAATGGCGGGATTTGGCGCCGAAACTGCTTCATCCCATGCT
>JAHWKS010000447.1 GCA_019347795.1 Planctomycetota bacterium
ATCTTCCAGGAGTTCAATGGCACGGGCAAAATGTAGTTGGTGGTCGACCGCAAGCTGGCTGACCGCCGCGTGTGGCCGAGCACCAACTCCATTGTGCCCGTGCCTTTTAACTCCTGGAAGATCAGGTCGTCCATGAGTTCAAAGGCACGGGCAACATGGAGTTGGTGCTCGACCGCAAGCTGGCTGACCGCCGCGTGTGGCCGGCGATCGACATCACGCAATCGGGCACCCGCCGCGAGGAGTTGCTGCTGGACCCCGACACGCTGCACGCCGTCACGATGCTCCGCCGCACGCTCACCAGCATGCACCCGGTGGACGCCATGGAGCAGCTCATCAAGCAGCTCGGCCGCTTCAAGACCAACGCCGAGTTCATCCAGCTCATCAGCGGCGCCAAAGTCCTGGACTAGCCGCTTCGCGATTACGCGACGGAACTCACGACGCGACTGCCGCGCGCGGAATACCTCACAGGGGAGCGCGCGTCGCCGGAAGAGCACGAGTTCCCCAGAATCTTTGAGCGACTCTCCCTGCAATTGGCCGCCCTCGCGCGCCCTGGGAACTCTCGGCAATGATCATCGGCATTGACTTGGGCACGACCAACTCGGTGGCGGCGGTGATGCGCGAGGGAACGCCGGTGCTGATCCCCAACGCGCTGGGCGAAAGCCTCACGCCCTCGGTCGTCGGCATCGACCGCGAAGGCGATCTGCTGGTGGGACGGGCGGCGGTCGAGCTGCAGGTGCTTCATCCCGAGCGGTGCGCCTCGGTCTTCATCAAGACGCTCGCCGCCCGCGTGCTGGAAACGCAGGGCATGATGTTCGAGCGGGCCGAGCTGGAGGCGCCGGCCCTGGTGTCGCGCGTCATGCAACAGTGCGAGAAGGTGAAGAAGCTGCTCTCGCGGCAGGAGAAGGCCGAGGTGGTCGTGCCCGACCGCGAGGGAAACTTTCACGAGAGCTCGCCCAAGGTGGAAATCACGCGGGATCAGTTCACCCAGTGGACGCAGCACATCCTGGCCCGCATCGAGCTGCCGATCCGCCGCGGTCTGGGAGACGCGAATCTCAAGCGGGCGGACGTGAACGAGGTGATCCTCGTGGGGGGCGCCACGCGGATGCCGGCGGTGATTCAGGCGGTCACGCAGATCTTCGGCAAGTCGCCTCACAGCCGGCTCAATCCCGATGAAGTGGTCGCGCTGGGCGCCGCGGTGCAGGCGGGGCTGATCGCTCGAGAGCAAAGCCTGGACGCCGCCGCTTGAACCACCACGGTCGCAATGCTCCCCGCAAGGAGTCCGACCGCTCCGGCCAGCGCGGGATCCTGCGAAAGGAGCAAGGGAATGACGAGGGACGTGACGAGTATTCCGACGGCGCTGGCGCGGAAGTTGACTTCGGGCCGCTGCAGCGCCGTTAGCCCGCAGGCCAAGGCGACATTGATCGCCCAAGCGATCGGGCAGAGGCCAAGCAATGCAATCGGGATGCCGGAGCCGGCGTACTGCCGGCCGTAGATGAACTCGACCAGCGATTGTCCCCATACCGTCAATACAATCGCGAAAATCGCCATCACGCTCGCCATCGCCGCCATCGCGCGCCGCAGCAGTCGCCAAAGCTCCGGGCGGCCGTCGTCGGCCAGCGTCTTCGCGGCGGCGGGGGTGAGTAGATTCGCCAGACCCATGAAGATGGGGTTCGTCATCAAAGCGATGGTCTGGAGCGCGGTGAACGTGCCCGTCGCCGCCGCGCCCGCCAGCAAGCCGAGAAGGAGCTGCGGCGCCGTCCCGTGCGCGGCGCCGAGGAGCTGGCCTCCCAGAACCCATCGGCCGAAACGCCAGTTGCGGCGCCAGTAGAGGAAGGCGTGGGCTCGGTCGATCGTCGCCCCGCGACGAAATGCGATGAGCCACACCCCCGCCACAAGCAGAGATGACCCGGCAAGCGTCGCCAGCGCCGAGGGGGCCGTGAGCCATCCCGCGGCGGCGAGAGCCGCAAGACCAAGGAGGTTCAGGGTCACAACCGCGGCGTCGATCGCCAGGGCCCGCGCCATGTCGAGCTGTGCAAAGGCGAACCGTCGGGCCAACTCCCACAACAGAAACGCGGGAACGGTCACGGCCAGCGTCAGCAGGACGGCAATGGTTCGGCCGGAAACGCCGGCGCCCGCGCACCCCGCGGCGCCAAGGAGCAGTCCGATGAGCGTCATCGCCGCCAGTCCGCCGTACAGGAGCAACGACGCGGCGGCGTACGTGGCTCGCGATCGTGACCGCAGCCGGTTGCCAAACACCGCGTACGGCGTGGTGATCAGGGCCTCCTGAGCGCAGCCGGCAAGGATGATCGCCGCGAAGGCGAGCGAATAGGCGCCAAGCTCCTCCGGGCCGCACAGCCGGCCGATGACGATCGTCGCCGCGAACCGCGACCCGCTGACGACGCCCTGGTCGATCAGCGCCAAGGCGGGCCGCCACGCCGCCACGCCGGGGAGCGATCGGGCCAATGACACGATCATGAAATCGCTCGGGGTTCGGTTAGTGACGGCGATGCAACTTGCGGGTTAGCTCGTGGGCTGCAGTCCGCAAGTCAGGAAGCGTGGTCAGGTTCAGCAGCGACACTTCGGAATACAGCGTGTCCACGTGGGACGGAGGGGCTTGCGACCAGCGCACTAACTGCCGCGACGCGACAGGCAAGGTCACGCTCCTCGACAACCGCACGCCGGCTGTGAAGCGGGCGTCGATTGCGGCGAAGCGTGCGCCGGTACGCGCAGCCAAGACGCGCCGAACCGCAGCCAGTGCGTCCCTCGATTGGTGACTGATGTAATGGATGTAGCAGTAAGGAAGCCGCCAGCGATCGACGCGGCTATACAACATGAGGCAACGCCGATCCCCCATTTCAATCAGCAAGACGCCCATGTGCGGGAGATCGTGATCCGCCGCCAACTGACGCTCGGCGTCGTCCAAGCGGTCGAGGATCTCGGGCCGACTTTCGATTACGCTGCAAGTCGCAGCACGGCGCCGACCGGCCAGCGGAAACAGCCGCAGTCGCGCGTCCAGCCGTTGAAAGCCCAAGCGTTGGGAGACCTCGCACACGTGAGGCGTGGGAGAAAAGTCTGTGATCGTCAAGCCGCGATTCGCCAGCACCGGCCGCATGAGGAAGAGGCTGCTGCCGCGGTGTTTCTCGTGCACGATCCACGTGTGCAGATTGCAGAACGCGTGCTGCCGGCCGTCGATCCGCCGGCGGCTGAAGCACGTCCCCAGCACGCCCACAATGCGATCGCCGTCCAAGAGCACGTATCCCGGGGGGCAGTCGGGCGCGGCGTCCCGCGAGGAAAACAATCGCCGCCAATCCGCCTCACAGAGGTGTGGATCGTCGTCCCGAAGAAACGTCGCGTAGACTTCGGGAAACATCGCGTTGTCGAGTGGTTTTACGATCGGCATTACGCTTCGTCCACCTGATCGCGAAGAAAGTCGTCCCGTTGACCGCGCCGCCGGATGAGCTGGTCCCGGCCCTTTTCGATCCACACCTCCGGCGGACTGACGTGGCTCAGGAAACCGAGCGGACTGGCGGACCGGGCATAGGCGCCGGACTGAAAGACGCCGATGAGATCGCCCGGCTCGACCGCGGGAATCGCCGCCGAACGCGCCAACATGTCCAGTGGCGTGCAGAGCGGTCCGACGATATTGGCAGACTCCGCCGAAGGCTGGTCGAGTTTGTTCAGCACCGCCACGGGAAAGTTGCGTTTGATGGTTTGGCCAAGGTTTCCCGAGGCCGCCAGGTGATGGTGCATGCCGCCGTCGGTAATAACGAATGTCTTCCCGCGGGACGTCTTCACGTCGACGACGCGGGCCGCATAGACGCCCGACTCCGAAACGAGGAAACGACCCGGCTCAATCATGCACCGGGCCGAGGCCAGCAGCGGATGGCGCCGGAGCTCCCGCGATAAGTCGCCCAGCCCCTGCCGGACGGCCGCCAGATCAAGCTCCTGCTCCGCGGCAAAGATGGGAACGCCGAGTCCGCCGCCGAAATCGAGCGATCGCAGCCGCGCCCCCAGGTGCTCCGCCGCGCGAATCGCAATTGCCGCGGCGCGGCGGTATTGCGAGAGCAGTACGGCCGCATCCAGGATTTGCGTTCCCGAGAAAACGTGTACGCCCAGGAAATCGAGCGTGGGCGCCGACTTGATGAAGTCAAGCGCGGTCGGGAGTTGCTCCTCGTCAATTCCGAAGGGCGTCGGCTTGCCTCCCATGCGCATGGCGCCGCCTTGCACGGCGGCGTCGGGGTTCACCCGCACGGCTACCGGCGCCCGCACTTCGCGTCGGCCGGCGATGGCGGCGACGCGGCGCAATTCTCCCAGCGATTCCGCATGGATGGCGCCGACGCCCTGCGCCAGCGCGTACTCCAGGTCTTCCTCGGTCTTGCCGGGTCCGGCATAGACGATGCGCTGCGGTGGACAGCCCGAGGCCAGCGCCTGGTGGATTTCGCCCGGCGAGGCCGCTTCCAGGCCGCAGCTCTGCTGCACGAAGCACCGCAGGTAGGCCGCCGCCGGGTTGGCCTTGACGGAGTAGTAGACTTCCAGATTCGAGAACGCCTCGCGCAACTGCTGCAGCTTGCGGCGGGCCACTTCGGCGGAATAGAGAAAGAGCGGCGTGCCGTAGCGCGCGGCGAGTTCGCGCACGCCGAGCCCCTCGATCGTAAGCTCGCCTTGGCGCCTGCCGAACCAGCGGTGAATCAGCCGGTCGGCCAGGGAATCAGGACTTCTTTGAATCACGGGCTGTGCCGCAAGGTTCAGGAGAGAACGGACGCCGCGCCGCGACGCAGCGCGCCATAATCGACTTTGCCGTTGGGCGACTTGGGAAGTTCGTCCAATGTCTCGATCGACTTGGGAACCATGTGCGGCGGCAGCTCCGCGGCGCAATGGGCCAGCAATTCGCCTGCGTCGAACGCCGCGCCTGCCTTGGGCGTGACGAACGCCTTGATGCGCTGTCCGAGCAACTCGTCGGGCTCGCCGATGACCGCCGCGGCGTGAATCATTCCTGAGCCGCACAGCGCCTCTTCCACGTCGGTTGGGCTGATGCGGAAACCGGCGCTCTTGATCAAGTTGTCCCGGCGGCCGACAAAGTAGAAAAACCCCTCTTCATCCATCCGCACCAGGTCGCCCGAATAGACGACGCGCTCCCGATCGCGCAGTCCTTCCGGCAGAAAGGGATGCGGACGGTATCGCTCGGCAGTCAAGTCCGCCCGGCCCCAATAGCCGAGCGCCGCCGTCGGACCGTAATGCACCAGCTCGCCGACTTCGCCCGGACCGCAGCGCCGGCCTTGGTCGTTCACCAGGATGATCTCGGTGTTGGGAATCGCCTTCCCCATCGACATCGGCCGCCGATCCAACTCCTCGGGCGGCAGGTACGTCGAGCGAAAGGCCTCGGTCAGGCCGTACATCAGGTAGATTTTGGTCGTCGGCAGCGACGCCCGAAGGTGGGAAAGGACATGCTGCGGCATGGCCCCGCCCGTGTTTGTGATATATCGGAGGCCGGGAAAGTTCTCTTGCACAAAGGATCGGTTCCGGATGAGCAAGCTCCAGAGCATCGGCACGCCGGCCAGCCCCGTAATC
>JAHWKS010000448.1 GCA_019347795.1 Planctomycetota bacterium
TTCGTAGATGAACAGTTTTTGCATGACGGTTCGTTGATTCCAGAGCGGGAAAGAACTCCTCTCGCCAGGGGGCGAGAGGACATTGCAGACAAATTGAACGATACTAGTACTAGTGCGTCGTCAACGCCGAATTCGTCGGTGGGCAAATCAGCCGCGACGCGCTAGCGTCCGGTTCGTTCCAAGGGAACCGGGAGCCTAGCGCTCCGCGGCTAATCCCCTAGTCGGCGTGTCGGTCAAGGACGCTCAACGGGTTGACCATCTTCTTTGGAAGCCAGCCTACTGAGCATCAGCATGTCAATGGTCTCTGCGACGAAACTGACGCTACCATCTGCGTAAGCCGCTTGAATTCCTCCGGGATGCTCCGAAGTGAGAATCGTGTTCGCATCCCAGGTGCTGTTGGCGCCGACCGGGGCGGCATTCAAGTTAATCTGATAACGCACCGCGGTCGTTCCGCTGCCCCACGGCGAGCCGCCAAAGCCCCACCTTGGCGGACCCGACCGGGCGGTGTCCCAAGTGCTCCCACTCCACCCGCCGTAGTAGTTGGAGCGGATGTCGCGGCGCCGCGTGTTGTTCCTGTCGACGATGGGACCGGACTGCTCCGCCACAATCATCGTGTTTGCCGTGCCGTCGGTGACCTTGGCGATCGGGATCGTCGTATTAGGCACCAGGATTCCGTTTTGGCAATAGATGCCGCCGTACCCCGTTTGCCTCGTGCATTGGCCGTGGGTGGGAAAAATGCCCGTCGTGCGGTTGCCGATCGGCGCGGCGCCCTGAACGCCGACATAGTCAATCAGTTGCGCATTCGACCTGCGCGGATTGTTATTCGTGGGACTTGGAGTAACGTTGGGCCCGTTGACGTTAAGCGAACTGGAAGGACAACGGTAAACTTCGGCAATAAAATCCTTCAAAACAATATTGGGGCCGCCTGCCGCCGTGTTACTGAAGCCTGGACGACACGCGTCAAACGTGTGACTAAAGCTGAGCGTCTCATAAAGGGGGCCCTGTTCGATGTAGGGCAAAATGTGGATGCGCCAATTGGGACCAGTCCAAGGTCTGGCCCCATTGTTTGGCGACGCTCCTTCGCCGTAGGGGAAGGTCTTGTACGTATCGTGGTAATTGTGCAGCGCGAGGCCGATCTGCTTGAGATTGTTCGAGCAACTCATACGGCGAGCCGCCTCGCGAGCCGCCTGAACCGCCGGCAGCAGCAAGGCCACCAGAATTCCGATGATGGCGATCACCACCAGCAACTCCACGAGCGTGAACCCTCGCGTTTGACGTTTGTCACGCGACATAACCAAGATCCTTTACGAAATGCTGAAAAGAAAATAATCCGACGGCTGGCGAAAACCCGAACGCCTCGCGAACGAGAAGTCGCCCAATTATGACGCATCTCGCCCGGCTGCGTCAAGCTTTTTGTTCGGTATTTTCGCACGTGCCGGATCATGGGGCCTTCTGTCCTAAAGTGTCTGCTCTCCAACGATTAGGGCATTGCCGGACCAACAGCCGCAGCGCGGCGGCCCACGCGGCCGCGCCCTGCGGCATGCATTCTGCCATTTTCCAAGCACAACAGTTCGCCATTTGGGGCGAGGCCTCGATGGGTGGTCGTTTTCCCCGAGGGCCAGCGGATGATAAGCTCATCCACCATGTCGCCGTTGCCGAGTCCAAACGTCAGCAATCGCTGATTGGCGCACTGGTAGCCGTCGCCCGCTGTCATTTGGCGGAGGAGCCTTCGTTTTCCAACCTTGGCGACGACTGTCGCGCCAATTGCGTCGCGGCCCGATTCCAGGCCTACCAGACGCAGGGCTAACGAGGCGCCGTGCGGCGTCGAGGTATTGGTCAACAGCGCGGCCGGCGAGTCGAGATGGGAAATCACCACATCCTCCAGGCCGTCGCGATTGAAATCACACCGGGCCAACGCGCGGCCCAGGTAAGCGCCGTTGAAAAATGGTCCCAATGTCTCGGCAAATTGCTCCACAAACCGGCCACTGCCATCGTTCTCGAAAAACTGCGGAGGCATGTGGTAAGGACGGCCGTAGGCGCGCACATCGTCAACGTGGCCGTTGGTTACGATCAGGTCGAGGTCTCCATCGAGGTCGGGGTCGAAAAACTGCGTTCCAAACGCCAATTGATCGACGCTCGGCTCGTCCAGTCGGCTGGCGTTAGTGGCGTCGATGAAATCGCCGTGTTCTTGCTGCAGATAGAGGGTGTTGGTCTCGCGGAGAAAGTTGCCGATGAACAGATCCTGGCGCTGATCGCCGTTGGCGTCTCCCACGGCAATTCCCATGCAGCCTTCGGCCCGGCCTCGCCCGTTGAGCGCCACTCCCATCACTACGCCGCACTCGACCAGCGAGATCGCCTCGGGCGATTGGGTCCGGTTGGCGAAGAAGAAATTGGGCGTGGTGTCGTTGGCGACGAAAAGGCTCAACCTCCCCGATCCGTCGAAGTCTCCCGCAGCGATCCCCAGGCCCTTGCCATTGGGAACCTCGATTCCCGCGGCGGCGGTAGCGTCGGCAAAGCGTCCGTCGCCAAGGTTCAAGTAAAGCTGATCCTGCGCCGCTGGAAAATGAAACGGCATGCACATCCTCGGCGCGCCGTCGCCATGCTTGCAGATGCGCTGGAAGACGTCCTCCGCTTGCAAGTAGTTGACGTCGTAGATGTCCGGCAAAGCGTCGCCGTTGATATCGGCCAGCAGGCAACTGGTCGTCCACCGCCCGGCGTCGCCGACAATCGACGCGGTCACGTCGGAAAACGTGCCGTCCCCGTTATTGCGATAAAGGCGGTTGCGGCCGATGTTGGCCACATACACATCGGGAAAGCCGTCGTTGTTGAAATCGCAGGCGCTAGCGCCGTGACTGAAGCTGGGCTCGATCACGCCCGCCGAAGCGGCGACTTCTTCGAACCGCCCGCCGCCGACGTTTCGATACAAGTGATCGAGATGCTCGCGCTGCTTCGGGTCGGGCGGCCACCGGCAGCCCTGGGTGAAGTAGATGTCCGGCCAGCCGTCGGCGTCGTAGTCCAGAATCGCCACACCGCCGCCGGGGAACTCGAACATGCGTTTTCCCTTGGATGCTGGACGGCTGTCGTTGAAATACTGGAAGGCGATTCCGAGGCGCTGTGCGCTTTCCACGAATGCGACCCTGCTGTCGCCTTCGCGCCCGCGCGGCCTCTGGGATTCACTCGACGGCTTCCAATGGGGCAGCGGATAGTCCGAAAGGTCGAGACGGGCGATCGGGCTCGAGTCGGCCACCGTGAGCGGCGGATCGCTCGCCAGCGTCGACGCCAGGCGCCGCGAAAGATCAACCGCCCAGCGTTCGTTTGGATTCTTTTGCAGCGCGACCTGCGCCCAACCCCAAGCCTCCCAAACCCGTCCCAGCGAGTTCAACTTCGCGGCCACGGCTTGCATCGGCGCCAAGCTGGTATGCTCGGTGTGAATGAGCACATCCTGCAACTGCTGAAGCTCCAGCAGTTGCTCTCCGCGCTCCAACAGAGGAGCGGCGTCTTGCGTGCGGCCTTGGCGCAGCAGCATCTGACCAAGTTGATAAATTGCTGCTCGATGATTCGCATCGCGCTTGATCGCTTCCCAAGAACATCGCATTGCGACGTTTGTCTGCCCCTGTTTTTGCGCCCAAGCGGCTCGCAGAGCCCAGACTTCCGGATGCTCGTCGGCCGCCGACGGCAATCGGTCGTGCCAGTCGGAAAATTGCAACTCATTCCCCTCTTTCAAGAGAATGCCGCCCAAGCGGGCCTGACCATCGACCAGCCCCGGCGCCATGCGCACTGCCTCCTGAAGCAGCAGTTTTTTCTGCTCCGGTGGGAGATTATACGTGGTCGAGGCCGCCAGGCCGACGAGAATGGCCGGGTCGGCTCGATCCGCAATGTGACACTTGCGCAAAAGCTCGGGGTCGTTGATCACTCCCAGCGGCATGCCCAGCAGCGCCAGATGATCGACATCCACTTCTCCCAAACGAAAGAGCTCGAGGTTGTACGGCGCCGCTTCTCGCGTTCGCCCCTCGACGGCAAGCAGGTGAGCCAGCTCTTTCAATGCGGGCGCCAGTCGCGGGTCGATGTCCAGCGCTCGGCGAAAACGCAATTCGGATTCGCTGGCGAGATGGAGTTCGTGCAAAAGGATGCGCCCCGCTTGATACAGTCCCTTAGCCCCTTGGGCGCCGCAGTCGTCGGCCAGGCGATCGTAGTACGCGACGGCGTCCTTATGCCGCTGCTGCCGACTGGCCGCCTTTGCGGCGACCAGCAACGCCGGCGTCCAACGCGGGGATTGTAGCAGCGCGTCGTTGGCCAAGCGCTGAGCCAACGCGTGCTCCTCACGAGAAAGGGCTGCTTCCGCTTCGGACAAGAGGTTCTCGCGCGAATCTTCCGAAGATCGGAGGACCCATATTGCCGTCCCCCCAAAAAACAGACAGGCGCAGACGCCCGCCATCCAAAGAAGTTGAGTTCGTCCTCGGTGAATCGACTGGGTCACGGCGCTCGCGGCGTTTCAGGGGAAGTTGCGGACACGCAACATTCTATCGCAGGTTCAAATGCAGAGGAACGTTTCGCTCGCCGTTGGTCACTCGCGGAGCGAGTGACCCACATTGGCGGCGGGGCCGGGCCGGCCTTCGATGAACAGGTAGCCGCGGCCGGCTTCCAGGCCTTCGGCCGTGTCGATCTGGCCGGACGGCCAGTGAATGGTCAATTCGTCCACGCGGTCGCGGTCGCCCAGTCCGAAATGGAGCGTCCGCTGGTTCGAGGCCTGGTATCCGTCGCCCGCGGTCAATTGACGCACGAGCACTGCGTCCCCCGCCTTCGCCCGCACCACGGCGCCGATCGCATCGCGGGCCGAGGTCACGCCGCTCAACCGAATCGACAGCGAATTGCCGGCCGGCGTTGTTCGATTGGTGACGAGGGCCGCGGGGGCGTCGAGGTGGGAAATGACTACGTCTTCCCGCCCGTCGCCGTTCCAGTCGCACCGCGCGAGCCCCCGGCCGAGGTAGCGGCCTTGGAAGTAGGAGCCGAGCGTCTCCGCCTTCGCTTCGGCGAACCGGCCGGCGCCGAGGTTGTGGAAGAACTGCGGCGGCATCTGGTAGGCCGCGGCGCCGGCGCCGAAGTTGTCGATGTGGCCGTTGGCGACCACGAGGTCCAGCCGGCCGTCCAGGTCGGCATCGAGAAACTGCGTGCCGAACCCGAGCATCGGAAGGCTCGGCTCGCGGAGCCGGGCGTCGCGGGTGGCGTCGAGGAAGAGGCGCCCGTCGGTGTTCCGGTAGAGCGTATTGGAATCGCTTTCGAAGTTCGTAATGAACAGGTCGAGGCGACCGTCGCCGTCGGCGTCTCCCGCGGCGACTCCCATGCACGCTTCGGTGCGGCCTTCTTCATTCAGACCCAAACCTGCGATCAACGCCCGGTCGGCGAATTGAGGACGCTCTCCGGGAGCGGCCTGGTTAACAAGATAAAAATTGGGAGTCGTGTCGTTGGCGATGAACAAGCTCACTCGGCCCTCGCCGGCGAAATCGCCCGCCACGATTCCCAGCCCCTTGCCGTCGGGAAGCACGATTCCCGCCTCCTGCGT
>JAHWKS010000449.1 GCA_019347795.1 Planctomycetota bacterium
CCAGAAAGCCGGCGAGCAAAACGACTAGCCACCATAAGTTATGCGTCATCGCCAACGCGACAAAAAGTCCGGCGGCGAAATATATCCGAGCAACGCCGCGATGCCAATAACGTTGCCGCCCTGCCCACACATTGTGTTTTGAATAGAGTGCGAAACGCCTAAAGGTGCGGCCTAGCGTTGGCTGTATTTGCCAATCCACAGTCGCCGCTGGGGCCCAGCCGATCTGGAAGTTTGCCGCTTCGACCTGCTCCATGAGCATCAGATCCTCCGCCGCCCGTAGATCCGGAAAGCCGCCCACCGACCGCCACACGCCACGGCGCAGGAGCATCGAGGCAACGGAGGGGCCGCGCATTGCCCCGCCGGGACGCCTCTGTTTTGGCGGGACATAGGCCAAAGCGGCGCAATGCTCGAACCATGTCTTCGTGATTGGTTCATAATTCCCGTAGACGACGTCAATGTCCGGGTTTCGGCGAACGATCGCCAATAACTCCTGCATCCAAATCGGAGTTAGTTGAATTCCAGCGTCCGTCAAAGCAATCCAGTCGTTTGTTGCCGCGGCGATTCCCACGTTGCGCGCGCGACCCGGCGTCGCCTCACCTGCCTCAAGGATCTGAAACCGTGCGTCGCCCTCGGTTAGGTCCTTAGCCAGGGCGACCGTCTGATCCGTTGAGCCTGCATCTACCAACAAGACCTCGTCAGGCGGATGAGTTTGACTGTGGATTGTACGAATTAGCGCACGGAGCGAGTCTACTTCGTTCCGAACGGGAATGACGAGTGAAACGCGAATGACCGTGTCGTTCGGCTGATGATTGGCTGCCATATCTCGGGCGGAAGTGGTCACGCGACGGCCCGGAGGAATACTTCTTCGATGCGAGGAATGACCCTGTCGATGCGAAGATGCTCCTCGACGTACGATCGTCCAGCGCTCCCAAGCTGATCGCAGAGCTGGGGACTACTCGCTAGTCGCGCAATAGCACGGGATAGGGCGCCTGAATCGCCTTTGGGAATCAATAAACCATTGCCTTCGTCAACGATGATGTCCGAAGCCCCGCTCACGTCCGTGATTACCAGCGGTTTGTGCATCCATAACGCCTCGGCCATGACTTGGCTGAACGCCTCCTGGAGCGTTGGCTGAACCACGGCGTCCACGGCCGCCATAACCATCAACGGATCGCGCCGCCACCCCAGCAAACGCACCGCATTCGCCAGGCCCAAATCATCGATTTGCTTTTCAATGGACGCCCGCTCTGGTCCGTCTCCCACGATCAACAGCAAAAGTTCTGGCACACGATGACGAAGTTGAGCGATCGCGTCAATCAAATACCTGTGCCCTTTTTCCTCGTGAAGTCGCGCGAAGTTGCCGATCACGAAACGTTGCTCCAGCCGCCATTCGTCCCGGAATTGCTGAACATCATTAGCGTCAGGCCATTTGTACTTTTCCGCCACAAAACCGTACGGGACGCAGTCGACCTTTGTCGTCGGTACGCCCTGGCGGCCGCAAAGTATTTCTACAATAGCGGTGGACGGCGCGACGATGCGAGCTGCTCGATTGTTCGTTAACCGTTCAATGTTCAGGAGCAGCGATTTCTTCCATCCATATGACGAACGATAAATCGCGTCGGAGTAATGTCTTCCAATAACTAGCCGCGCCTTCGGATAAAGCTGCGTCGCTAACAATCCAATGACTGCTTGGTCAAAGTGGTGCGCGTGCAAAATGTCGGCCTTCCAATCCCGTAAGATTCGCACAAGCTGGCATGTCGCTCGCGGAATCTCTTGGCGACGCGTGCCATTTAACGACCACTGCGGTGTGCGGTCGGAGTAAACCGGCGCCTGGATGTTGCTCTGGTTCGTCCGCACACACACGCCCACCTCGAACCGACACAAATCTGCCCGCTGAACGATGTTATCAATGAAATCGTATCGATTGACGAGGTCGGCAAACTGCAAAACACGGATCACATGTTCTCCAAATTGCGATGCTAAGCCGCTGGAAGCAGGTGAATATCAAAGAGACCTTGTTGCGAACAGAACCAGTGCCGGTCGACGGGCTTGCGCCGGCAAAACGCCGACATTTTGTGTTTTTCGACAAGATCCCAGATTTCCTCCATTGTGTGCCCGACTAGGTGAAGCAGAGGAGGGTGTACGGCGAGGGAAATAGCGGGACGACATCGGGTCAATGTATCTTCGGCGCCACGAAGTACGCTCAACTCAGCTCCTTCGACGTCGACTTTTAAGCAATGGGCGTCCAATCCACGATCTGCGAGAAACTCATCAAGGGTAACCGTTGGCACCGTTGTGCCTTGGTCGCAGCGATCGCTTTTTACTAGGCTATTCGCGTTAGACGCGATGTTGCCGTCTTCGTAGAACATTTGCGTTCCAGATGCATCAGCCACCGCTTCATTTCGTATGTCGACCAAACTCGACAGCCCGTTGAGCTGTACAATCGCTCGTAGCGCGGCGTTCAGGCTTGGAGTAGGTTCGAAACTGATCACATGGCCCGACGGGCCGACAAGCCGCCCCATTGCGATGGTGAAAACACCAAGATGCGCTCCGATATCGACCACCGTCTGGCCGGGCCTGCAATGGTGGCGGAGAAATTCGAAGGTCGCCTGGGTAGTAGCGGCTCCAGCGCGCGGGGAAGCGAATGCACTGACCGTCAATAGTTTTCGGAATCCCACGGCCAAGGGTCAAGAGGTCTGCGCCAGCGTACACCAGGGATTTGATTGAAGAGCGTGCGTTCACGAAATTAAAGTTGCGCATGATTTGAGTGTTGTCGAGCGAGCTTGAACGCTTTCCGGTTTTCTTGCTCAGCGCCAAGGATATCTTGCCGAAGCTCATGAATCGCAACTGAAGCAGTTCCGACCTTGGTGACGACAATTCCTCCAGCTTGGTTTGCTACGCGAGCCGACTGCTCGGCGGAAAACCCTGCAGCGAGCCCAAGGGCTAGGACAGCGACCACAGTGTCCCCCGCCCCAGTAACGTCGAAAACGTTTCTCGCAGTAGCCGGAATACCGATCGGTCTCTCGGAATCGCTCAGGAAGAGAAGCATGCCCTTGGCGCCACGTGTTATGAGCACGTGACCTCCCTTTAGCACGTCCTGCAGGGTTCGGCCGGCTCGAACCAGCGCATCATCGCTGTCGATTTTCCACCCGACCGCAAGTTGCGCTTCGGCCATATTGGGCGTGATAATGGTCGCCCCTATGTACCTCGAGTAATCGTCTCCCTTGGGATCCACGACGAGCGGCCTGCCTTGTCGTCGGCATAAACTGGCAAATTCGCGCATGAGACGTTGCGATACGACGCCCTTGCCGTAATCCGACACGACGCAACTATCTGCCTCGGCGACATTGCGGTCCAGGTATTGAAGGAGTTCGTCTTCTGCTTGTCTGCTCAGCCCGTCTCGTCGCTCGCGATCAATTCGCGCCACCTGTTGCCCATGGGCCATAATGCGGCTCTTTGCGGTTGTCGGACGGCTTGGATCGGCGATCAGGCCGCTGGTTGTAACGCCGCGCCGCCCCAACGCATTGTGCAAGCGGCGCGCATGGGCGTCGCGTCCCACGATCCCGCACAGCGCCGGTTTGCCGCCGAGACTTGCTACGTTGACGGCCGTGTTCGCCGCGCCGCCGGGAACATAGGTCTTGCGTTCGACTTCCACTACGGGAACAGGAGCCTCGGGAGAAACCCGCGTCACATTGCCCCACACGTATTCGTCCAACATTACATCGCCGACGATCAGTACGCGCTTTCCCGAAAAACCGGCCAGCAGATCGGTCGCGCGAGATTGGGCATCCTCCATGTCGGCCGTTCGCCCTACCAGGATCAGGTCTACGATATCGTCCCAGTTCGCAGCTACACAGCCCGCACGGTGGGGCGGCTTGCCGTTGCTTGCACCGCCGTACAGTAGGATCGTTCTACATCCGGCTCGTCTGCCGGCCTCGATGTCAGTCGGCTTATCTCCAACCATGTACGACGCGTCCAACTGGAGATTCAATTCTCTGGCCGCATCGAAAAGCATCCCCGGAGAAGGTTTGCGGCAGGGGCAGTGCTCTTCGGGTGAGTGAGGACAGTAGTAGGCCCCGTCCAGTTCGACGCCGCGTTCCTGCAAAGCTCGCAAAACTTCGCGATGCACCGCTTCCGCCTCGTCGCGCGTAATCAGCCCACGCGCTATACCCGATTGGTTACTGATCAGGACCAAGCGGAACCCCTGCTGTTTAAGCCCGCCAAGTGCTTCGGCCGCTCCGGGCAACAAGTAAACCTGGCCCGGATCGCGCGGATACCCAGCGTCGTGAATTAACGTGCCATCGCGGTCGAAGAACAGGGCCCGGTTTGTTCCAGCCATAACCTTAGCGGGGAGCGTGGAGCAAGAGATCAATTTCAGCGTCAGGTTTTCGCTTCCGTAAAGAGCATTCCGACGGCGACGGTTAACCGTTGCAAGTAACTCGATGGTGTTCGTTCTTGAGGAGAAACGGCAGGATCGAAGCCGGGACCATTCGATGGGACAAAATCAGCGACAATGCTCGAATTTTCCTGGCTCCTCATGATCTCTACCCTCGATTCCGCTCCGCGGGGCCGCACTTATCCGGGACTCTCGCTCACCGCTTTGATTCTGTGAATCATATCGGTTGTCGAGTGGCCACCGGTCAGCGCCAGATACTCCATGCGTCCACCGTACGACCGGACGATACTTGCCTCCGGACAAGCCTTGCCGGCGGGCGGTGCGTAGTCAGCGCCCTTGCAGCAAACGTCGGGTTCGAGCCGAGCGATCACCGCCTCGGGCGTCACTTCGTCGAATACCACCACGAAGCCGACGACTTCCAGCGCGGCCAGGATTTCAGCACGCTCCCGAGCCGGAATGAGCGGACGGGTCGGTCCTTTAAGTCGCCGCACCGAATCGTCGCTATTGATGCCGACGACAAGCACATCGCCCATTTCGCGCGCCGCCTGCAAGTTGCGCACATGACCGACATGCACCAAATCGAAACATCCATTCGTCCAGACGACGGTCCGCCCCTGAGTTCGCCAGGTATGGCGAAGCCTGAGCAGCGTGTCCAAATCGACCCACTTTGCAGAAGACATCATCAAGTCGAGCGTGGAACAGAGAGCGTGTTCGTTTGCTCCACTGCTAAAGAGCTGCCAAGCCGGTCCCGTACTAAACTCATTACATCGGCCACTGAAATTGACTCAAGCTGTCTGCATGGCACTCGGCTGCACTGGTGCCACTGGCACTCGCTTTGGCAGTTCTGATATCGTCCAAAAACCACACGTGCCTGCGGGTAACGGTGAGCATGTTCGGGACGGCGCGCCCGAAACAGCCCGACCAGCGGACGACCAAGTGCGCCGGCGATGTGAAACGGACCACTGTCGGTAGAAACAACCAATGCGGCGCCGTTGATGACGCCCATAAGCTCTCGCAACGAGAGCGCTCCCGTCGCATCAATCGTCACATTGGCCGGCTGTGGCGGCACGGCGCCGCGTGTCTCCGGTCCGCCCACAATGACCACCCGTCCGAACCGGGCGTCTCTCATTGCTTCGGCCAAAAATGCAAC
>JAHWKS010000450.1 GCA_019347795.1 Planctomycetota bacterium
CCGCTTCGGAAAGGGACGCCCTGGAAGCTGGTCGGCAGGAAGCCGCTGGACCAGTTATTCACGCCGTCCACCGGGTGCCCGCCCGGGTCGGTCAGCACCATGTACGCCGGCAGGTTCTGGGTCTCGGCCCCCAGCCCGTAGAGCATCCACGAGGCGTAGTGCGGCCGGCCCAGCACGCCGGGAATGCCGCCGTGAAAGTAACGGATCGACACCTCGTGCCCGTTGGCGCCGGTGTGCATGCTGCGGATCAGGCAGATGTCGTCCACAATGCGGGCGGTTTCCGGGAGGAGTTCGGAAAGCTCGGTCCCGCATTGGCCGTGCCTCGCGAACTTCCATCGCGAGCCCATGAGCTTCTTGCTGGCCTCGTTAGCGAAGCTGTAGGCGATGTCGCCGGCGTAGTCGGTCCCGTCGTGCTTGGTCAGCATCGGCTTCGGGTCGGTCAGGTCCATGTGCGACGGCCCGCCGTGCTGAAACAGCGAGATCATGGCCTTGGCCTTCGGGGCAAAGTGGGGCGGCTTCGGCTTCAGGTCGAACGTCGGCTCCTGATTCGACGCGATCGCGGGCGTCGCCCCGGCCTGCTCTTGCTGAAGCAGCCACGCCAGCGCAATCGAGCCAAGGCCCAGGGCGTTCTGGTTGAGAAAATCACGGCGAGAGATCGCCATCGGGTCATCTCCTGTTATTTGGTCGTACATCTCATAGTGGTACGGCTCTCCGAGCCGTTCTTTCGCCACTCGGAGAGTGGCGCCACTCTCCGAGTGGCGAAACCTATTGCTCGAGGCGCCGACTATTCGATGTAGAGGAATTCGTTGGAGCTGAGCAGGGCCTGGCAGAGGTTCACCATCGCCTGCCGGGTCGGCGAGCGGCCCTCGGGTACGGCGCCGGGCGACGACTGCAACGTGTCGAGCTGGCGGGCGAGAAAACTGGCGGCCAGCTCCAGTTCTTCGGGCGAGGGCTCGCGGCAGTAGGCGAGCCGCCAGGCGCGGACGACCTGCCCCAACACCGCCTCAAACGTCTCCGCCGGCTCGGCGGGTCCGCGGAACTGGCTTTGCGAGGCGAGCGTCTGCTCACGCCCATCGGACGATTTCAGCGTGATCGTCACCGGCCAGGAAAACGAATCGGAATTGTGATTCGCGCGGCAATCGGTGATGAAGTCGATCACGTCCCCGGCCTGAACCTCGATGTTCGCGACCGTCGTCTCAGTAGACCCGTTTTGCGCGACCCATTCGCCCGCCTTGCCCGATCGGCTCGACACCACGCGGCCGCGAACGCCGTCGCCGTTGGGTGAAGCGTGGGACAGCGCGCCGCTGATTGCGATCACTCCGTCGGTCGGCGCCGTCCAGCGGCGGGCGGCGTCGGGGTGTCCGCCGCTGGCGTGCAGCAAGACCCAGCCCAAATTCGGATCGGGCAGCGCCGGCCCGGCTTGCCACTGCGAACCGGTCCAGTGCGGGAGCGGCGTGAACGCGGCTGTGTGGTTGCTGGCTTCATCGAAACTTCCCCATCCGTACTGCCAGATTTCGCCGCGCGGCTTCGGCAACTTTGGAAGTTGGGCCAACACCGCCTCGTCCAGCGGCTGGGCCTCTTTCGCCGCGCGCTGGGCCAGGTTGGCCGCCTGGTTGAGAATGAACTCGCCGTTGAGCAGCATCAGCGATTGCGTCGCGACGGTCGAAGTCGGACGGACTTCGCAGTTGGTCTCCATCACCGGAGCGTCGAACGCCTGCAACATGGCGACGGGACGGCTCCGCTGCGCGCGAATGTAAAGACTGCGCCGGGTCTGCTCGCCTTCGACGATCACCTGCCCCGTCTCGTCCTCCTTGATGGCTACCGGCGGGCCGTACAGCGCCGGATCGAGTTGGCCCGACGCCGCCAGCATCCGGTCGCGCACGGCTTCGGCCTCCAGCCGCAGGAGCGACGAACGGAAGGGAGAGTGCGGATCACGGACCTGCCGCCACACGGTCGAGGTCATCATCAGCCGGTGCAGCTTTTTGAGGCTCCAGCCGCCGGCGATGAACTCGTCGGCCAGCCAGTCGAGCAGTTGCGGATGCGACGGCTTGCCGCCCAGCGCGCCGAAATCGGCGGGCGTGGAGACCAGCCCTTCGCCAAAGTGGTGCATCCAAACGCGATTGACGATCACCCGGGCGAAGAGCGGATTGTCGCGGTTGGTCAGCCAACGGGCGAACGCGAGCCGCCGGCCCGTTGTGGGAAGCGATTCGTCGTTGAGGGCAAATTCCTGGCGCTGGCCTTCCGGCGCAGTGACGGTCAGCGCGGCGGGCGCGATGGTCTGCTTGGGTTGCTGATAGTCGCCGCGATGGAACAGCTTGGTTTCGGGAACGTGCCCCGGCGGCTCGATCAGTGCGCGAAGGAACTCTTCCGGCGGTTTCTTCGCCCGCGCCTCTTCGATGCGTTTATCATACTTCTTGAGGTCTTCCGCCGCGTCCGGCAGATACTGATAGAGCACGCCGGGCGAAATGTTGACGCTAGGGTGCGCGGCCAGCAACTGCTTCTGCTCGTCGGTGCGTTTGTCGCCGGGGGCCTGATACGCCTCGCGAAGCTGCGAGCGCAGCGGCTGGTCGAACTTGGCCAACTCCATGTCGAGGGCCTGCTGCATGTACTCGGCCTGCTTCTCCGCCTTCTCGGCGGCGATTTTCTGAGCCTCGGCCTCCACCTCGGCGGCCCGTTGGCGATCGGCCGCCGTGTACAGCGAGACGAGTCGGGCTTGCGGGGTCTTCCACGCCTGCCAGTCGAGCGCCGGCTCGAACACCGCTCGCAGGGCGAAGTAGTCGGTCTGCGGGATTGGGTCGTAACGGTGGTCGTGGCACTGGGCGCATTGCAGGCTCAGTCCCAAGAGCGACGTGCCGACGATCTTCAGCGTATCGGCCATGACTTGGTTCCGCGCCTCCGGGTTGTTCGCCCCGCTGCCGGTCCCGTCGGCCGCCAGTCGCAGAAAGCCCGTTGCGGTGAGCAGCTCGATCTGCTCGGTGGTGAGGTCGCCGTTTTGCGGCCCGGCAAGCTCGTCGCCGGCAAGCTGCTCGGTGATG
Source organism: Planctomycetota bacterium (assembly GCA_019347795.1). Lineage (GTDB taxonomy): Bacteria > Planctomycetota > Planctomycetia > Pirellulales > Pirellulaceae > JAHWKS01. The sequence goes on from JAHWKS010000450.1 coordinate 3,036, forward strand.
AACTGGTCGAAGGGCTTGTCGTCGTTCAGCGCGTGGATCACCCAGTCACGATATTTCCAGGCCCAAGGACGGTCGGCGTCGGCCGCGGTGTATCCTTCCGAGTCGGCATAGCCGGCCACGTCGAGCCAATGCCTGGCCCAGCGTTCACCGTAGTGCGGCGAGGCGAGAAGTTCGGTGAGCAGCCGGTCGTACCAGTCGTCGGCCGGATCGGCGGCCCACCTCTCGACTTCCTCGGGCGACGGCGGCAAGCCAAGCAGGTCGAAGCAGGCCCGAAGGACGAGCGTCCGTCGGTCTGCATCGGGAGCGAACTCGAAGGACTGGCTCTCGCTCTCGCTGACCTTCGATTGCTCGGAGGCGCACGTCAGGTTCGCGCGCGTATCTTGCAAGACCAAAGCGTCGATCGGCGTGCGCACGCGGGCTTCCGGCGGAAACGACGAAAGCTTCGAAACGGCCGGGCGCCGGATCGGCTGAAACGACCAGAAGCGGCGCTCCTCGGGCGTGACGCCCAACCCCGGACCGATCTCCTCCGGCTCGGGGCGAGCGGTGTTCGCGCCCGCGGCGATCCAGCGCTGGAGCGTCTCGATTTCGGCGGGCGAGACCTTATTCTCTCCCGGCGGCATCTCGCCGCTGCGCACCCGCTCCAGCAAATAGCTCTCGTCCGGCCGTCCCGGCACAATCGCCGCGCCGCCATCACCCCCCTTCTCCATCAGCCGCACCAGGCGCAAATCGAGGTTGCCCTTGAGCGTCTCGGTCGCTCCATGACAGTCAAAGCAATGGGCGCGAAAGATCGGCCGAATGTGTTGTTCGTAGGTCAGCTCCGCCGGCTCGGCGGCGAGAAGTGGGCTTCCTAACGACAGCAGAACGAATGGGAGCAGTCTTCGCATTCTAAGGGTGGTGAGCTCTTCCTTCACCGCGGCGACGTTTTCGAAAGGCGACAAGCGCCTGTCCGACGATCGCCAGCGTAAAACCGCCGGGCCGCGTGTATTTGGCCGCACGCGAATCCTGGCGACGGAGTCGGTCTGGCCCGCGGCGTTCGGATTGTGAGGGAGGGACGACCTGCGCGGGTGGCAGGCCGGTAAGCGGCAGGTCAACGAGACGGCCAACAGATGCACGCCCGTTGATATGTATAGTACGACAAGCGCCGGCGAACAACAAGCGAGAACCATTCTGTAAAGCGGCGAAACGTCGTGGCGCGGAGATCGTCGATCAAGTGCTGAAACTCGCTCAGCTCAAAACGCCGCCCGCCCCACATCTCCCAGGTGAAGTTGCCTCCCTGGCTGCTGCTGGCGTGGAATACGAGCCCGTCGAAGAGGTATTTCTCCATCGCCTCGATGTTCTCGCAGATGAACTTCGTGTCGGGCTCGTCCCAAGCCCACTCGATCAGCTTCTTCCGCGTTGCTTTCTCCTGGGCGAACGCAGGCTCGGTGGCGGATAGGATGACGACAAGCAGTAAGCGGACGAATCGTTGATGGTTCATGGTCGGTGACTCGGGGGCGCAGCATAGAGCCATTTTGCGTCGTGAGATTGAGCTCCTGCAACCAGCTGGGCGCCAATCCTCAGGAGTCCCGACTGCGCGCCGAGGCCGGTTACCTAAATATCCGCCCCAACCGCGTCATAATCCACGATCGCCCCGGGTTAGCTCAGAAAAACACGTTTGCACGCCGTCAGCGGCCAGACGCCTGGAGATCAGTGTCGGTATCGGCGGCCCTCGTCTATGCCTGGCCGCCGCGTATGGCGCCTTCACGCCTAAAATCCAAGCAAAAAGCGGGCATATCTACGTGACGGGCCATCGCCACCGAAAATGCCGCCACCCGCGGTGTTTCGTCAATCGTTGTACACCGGGAGCGGTATGGAGTATCTTGCGGTGACGCGTTGGGGCCACCGAGAGGGATGGTGCTTGATGGAGCCTACGACCATGGATGATCTAACGCCGCGACAGAAGGACGTGCTGGAGCTGATCCGAGCGACCGTCATCAGCAAGCCGCCGGCCCGTGGCTATCGATTCGGCAAACGCGCCTCCGCCCGTGAATACGATCGGCGTCGGCCAGCCTTCGATCGCCTTCAATGTTGACTCGGGTTCGAGCTTGAAATTGCCCCAGCGGCCAGGATCGCGATCCGCGGGATAGCGACTGCCCATGCACACCCACCGTTGCACCTTCTGCCGCACAAGGTCCGCGCCGGCAAGCAGCCTATGCTCATCGGCAGGCGACTCCAGAAGGTAACGCACGTTCGTCAGGTCGCCCACGGTGACGATCACAACCGAGCGATCCGCCTGCGCGGCAAGCGCGCGGCGGTAGACTCCGGTCGCATCAGGCGCGGCTGCGCCCGGCGCGCCGGCTCACTCTCGTTCGCACGTGAGGTCTCTGCCTGCGCGGTTTCCTCAATCTCGATTCCCGCGGTAGGCAAGATTCGTGGCAAAGTCTTCGCGAAACCAGACTGAATTACGACCGTGAGGCGCTCTTGCCGCCGTATTGCCACCAGACGTCTTCACGTACTGTTACGTCGAGCATG
>JAHWKS010000451.1 GCA_019347795.1 Planctomycetota bacterium
CTGCGGAAATCCGATCCCGCCCGAACGACTCGAAGTCTTCCCAGGCGCCACCCACTGCGCCGCCTGCCAAGAAGCCGCCGCGTCCGCCGACGCCGACATCCCGGACTACTGCCCCCGCTGCGGCTCAATCATGACCCTCCGCGCCACGGGCGCCGGCGGCGTCCAACGCTACGCAATGAAGTGCCCGCAGTGCGGCTGCGTCGCGTAGCGCTCAAGGGGGCGGATTCGATAGCCGCGGAGCGGCGGCAGCATGTAGCCGCGGGCGTCAGGCCGCGGGATGAAATCGCAATAGTTCTCCCAAGCCGCGGAGCGGCGGCAGCAGGAGTTGCGGTGTCGCGTCGCGCTGGAAGCGCACTTGGCGACGAATCGTGAATTCACGCGATTTTGCGCGGGCTCGTGTGTTTCACGCTCCTCGAATCCGCGGGCTTGCGCCCGCGGCTACATGCTGTCGCGGCTTCGCCGCTGATATCGCGCCCGGCGTGCGTCATCCGTGATGCTCATCTTCGAACAGGCGCCGTCGGTCAAATTCAATCCCGTGTCGTCGGCGAAATTCGATGTACTCCTCCTCCAAGCTTCGCATCCGATGGTGTTCAGTCTGGCCCGCAATGTATCGCCGGACCGTTTCGATTTGCGCCCATGGTGATGCGACTCCAGATCCGGGATGGCAATGGCGGTGTTTGTCGATTCGCGTGCAAATGGCATTGTAGCCACGCTGCGGTGCAGAACGTCGCGGAGGCGATAGCCGCGGAGCGGCGGCAGCATGTAGCCGCGGGCGCCAGCCCGCGGGATAAAAGTGTAATCGTTCTCCCAAGCCGCGAAGCGGCGACAGCAGGAGCTGCGGTGTCGCGTCGCGGTGGGAGCGCGTTTGGCGAGGAATCGTGAATTCGCACGATGGGTATACGGGCAGCAAGGATTCCTGCTGTCGCCGCTTCGCGGCTTCCGGAGATGGGGCGGCTCGAATCCGCGGGCTGGCGCCCGTGGCTACATGCTGTCGCGGCTTCGCCGCTGGGGCTCCAGCAGAACTTCGCTTCTACCCTAAAATTCTTTGCGACCCGTCGTTTACCAGAACAGCCCGAACACCACCCAGAGACTCACCGCCATCAATGCTGCGGCCCAAAGTTTGGGGTTCAGCCATTTCGGCGGAGCTTGGGCGAAGGGGTGGTCGCGGAGGGGCGGGAGCGCTTCGCGGCTGCGCTGGAGCCAGCCGGATTCGTGGAAGGCGCCGAGCGTCGCCTCGCGCGGCTGGCTGCCAAGCAGCAAGGTGACCAGGCCCATCGTGGCGGCGGTCAGGGCGAAGGAGATCGTTAGTGCGATCCAGCGGCCCGCGAGCCACTCGGGCCACCATGCAAGGTCGTAGAACTCGCGGTCTACCAAGGCGATCATGCCGTAGGCGGAGCCGAACAATAGGCCGATCAGTCCGCTGCGGCGATGGGCCCGCGTCATCACGCCCACCACGTAGATGGTGAAGAGCGGCGTTACGAACACGGGGATGAGCGTCGTGAACGCTTTGATCATGTTGTCCTGCGTCACGATGAACGGCAGGTAAAGAAAACCCAGGGCCAACACGCCGATGGTGGCCAGCCGCCCGACCAGAACATAATGCGCATCCTCGCGGTCGCGGACCAGGAAGCGGGCGTAGATGTCGCGGGCGAAGATGGCCGAGAGGGCCGAGCCCATCGAGTCGAACGTGCTTACCGCCGCGGCCGCCACGCCGGCGACAACCAGACCTTTCAACCCGGGGACGAGATACTTGTTGGCCAGGATCGGGTAGACCGAGTCCGCGCTGGCCATCGTCTCGAATTCCGGCAACCGCAGCGCGCGCGCGAAGACGCCCAGGCAAGCGCAGGCGATCATGATCGGCAGACTGGCGGCCACGCCCAGCACCGCGGCCATCTGCATGTCCCACAAGGAGCGAGTTCCCATCAGCCGCATCGTCTGCGTGTGGTTCACCGTCCAGTAGCCGCTGCCGATGATCGTCCAGCCCAGCACCACGAGAAGCGGCGAGGTGTAGCCGGTATCGCCGCGATACCGCCCGATGTGGGCGAGGTCGCCCAGCGGGCGGCCGTGCTCGTCGCTCCGGGCGGCGGAAAGCGCCTCCGTCATCCCGCTCCATCCGCCGACGGCCCGCCACACGGCGACGAAAATCACCACGCCGGCGAGCATCATCACCAATCCCTGCAAGGCGTCGGTCCAGACGACCGACTTCAACCCGCCCCAGGCGGTGTAGAGGCCGGACAGCACGACCATCGCCACGATCAGCGTCCACGCCGCCGGGGCCGAAAGCCCGACCAACTCCCGCAGCAGCAGGTAGACCGACCACGTCATCAGCCCCAGCATGCTGCTGCGATATTGCAGTTGAATCAGGGCGCTGGCGGCGCGGGCCGCGGGACCGAAGCGAGCCTCCAGATACTCCGCGTTCGTGTAAAACCCCAGGCGATAGATCGCGGGGACGATCGCAAACGCCGCCAGGATGCCGCCGGCCGCGCTGCCGACGGCGTAAACGCTGATGATGTGCAGCCCCTCATTGTACGTGGCCCCGGTGACGCCCACCAGATCCGCATTATCGACATTGGTGGCGAACATCGACATCCCCACGCCCCACCACGGCAATGCCCGCGAGCCGAGGAACCACTCGCCGCTGGTCGCGGTGCCCCGCGCGAGATACAGCCCATAGGCGATCACCGCGCCGTTGAGCACAAGCACCAAGAGCCAGTCGAGCCAGGACATACGAATGCGGAATGCGGAATGTAGAATTCGGAATGCAGAATGGTTAGCGGCGGAGCTTGCTCCGAGCGGGGGGCGCCAAATGCGCGGAATGCTCCAACCGTTGTCAGGCGATAGACGCTGGTTTAGATTCGGAAACTCGTATCGGCTGCGACTTGTTTAGCGGGTGCGAGTCGCCGGTGCAACGACGCGCGGAGCAAGCTCCGCCGCTAACCGACTCGAGTTTGAGTCGCCGTGAATCGATGGAGCCTGTCAACGCCGCACAATTCCTTTGTCCCCACTGCTCGGCGGAGGTCGCCGCGGCGGCGGAGGTCTGTCCGCACTGCGGCGCCCGGCTGACATCGCCGGCGCCGCCGCCGGAAAAGCGGGACCTCCTGGACAATCGCTGGGTTGTGCTGGGGTTGCTCTTTCTCGCGACCGGCGCCCTCGGTCTGCCGTTTCTTTGGCGGAGCAAGGGGTTCACGCCGGTGGGGAAAGTGGTGGTGGGAGTGATCGTGACGATTTACACGGCGGCGCTGATCGCGCTGGCGGCTTGGGCGGTGTGGTGGGCGTGGCGGAGCATGCAGGAAGCGTTCGCGTGAGGATCGGCATGACCTACATTTGCCTAGTTTGCATCGATACTCTTGCGGCGGGGGCGCGAAGCGCGTGGTTGCGTACGTGCTGGGCGTGGCGGTCTTGAACTTCCTTTTGGGAGCGGCGCTGGCGGCGTACCGAGAGCGAGCCGCCGCAGGTCCGCGACCCAAGCCCGAGCCGCCGCCTCCGCAAGTCGAGCCGCCATCCCAACCGCCGGCCGAGCCGGAAGAGAAGGCGGAAGTCCCGCCGTCGTTGGACGACGTGCTTCGCCCCCTGTTCCAGCTTGACGTGCTGGGTTGCCGAAAGCGGCTGATCGATCTGCTCGAGCGCTGGAGCGACGATCCGGAGCAGCCGCCGCCGGAGGGATCCCCCGCCGATCGCAACTTCCTCGAGTCGTGGCTCACGAAGGCGGCCGCGGCCGGCGCCTGCATCGAGGAGAATCGCGATCGGCTCGGGGAACTGCTGGCGCCGGCCGAGGCGCTCAGCGAGCTGCTGGCATCGATCCAAAGTCGCGTTGAAGCGGTGCTCGCATGCGTCTCCGGCGGCGAGGCGTCAATGCAGCGGGACAACGTGAACGCGGAAATCGAAGACCTGCAGCGTTTCCGCGATGACCGCTACCACCTGCGGCTGGCGGTGTTGCTTGAGGCCGACGGGATCGAGTCGCTGCAACAGGACGAACTGGTCGATCCGCAAACGGAGCTGCACAATCGGCTGGGACTGGAGGCCGTCCACAGTCAATGGCTGCGCGAGCACGCCGCCGCGGGGTCGGGATGCAGCGTCGTGGTGCTCGACATCGACGGCTTCACGCAGCTCAATCGCCGGCTCGGCCACGCCGTGGGAGACCGGCTGCTGTCGGCGTTCGGCGGGCTGGCGGATGACCTGCTGCGCAAGGACCGCGGCTTCGACCGGGCGGCGCGGCACCGCAGCGACCGATTCGCCCTCTTCCTCGGCGACACGGACCACGACAACGCCGTGAACGCCGCCGAGCGCATCCGGCAGACCATCGAGGCTTCTTCGTTCATGCTGGCCGGCGAGGAGCTGGACCTGACCGTGAGCGTGGGCGTGGCGGCCGGAGAGCCCAAAGAGGCCGTGAGCGACGTGCTGGCGCGGGCCGCGGAGGCGGCGCTAGGCGCCAAGTCCGCGGGCGGCAACCGCACCGCGCGGTACACCGAATCCGGCCCCGAGACGGAGCCGCCCCGGCCGTACCAGGTCAAAGGCCGCGCGGTGAAGCTCGACGCCGCGCTCGCCGCAGGGTGATCTCCCACTAACCCGAAAATGGAAGCCCGACGTGTAACCGAGGGGGCGCTGGCGAGCGAGTTTTCCCCTCGCTGACGCTTTGGGTTCGCGTCTTCGGCACGCCTTCCCAACCTGCGGCGGACGCGTTACCTTCAATTCTTCGCGCAGCCGGTTCGGGCGGTTGGGGCGAATTCGCCGCTGGAGGCGCCGCATGGCGCCGATCTGCGACCTACGCTGGTACAGCGTCGCAATCGCGTATTCGCACCTTCAACCGCTCTGCGCACGATGTCGGCCCTGCACTTGTTCATTCAGAAAATTGTTCAATCCTCCTCGATGACTGCCTCCCAACCTCGCAAGGCGACGCCCCGGCCGATCCGCTTCCTGTTTGAGAATTCGCTGTTCCTCATCGGCGGCACGCTGATCGCCTTAATCTGGGCCAACGCCGATCCGACCACTCGCAACGAGGACGGCCGGCCCACACACACGGGCAGCTATGACCACTTCGTACACTTCAACCTGGCCGGGCTGTTCCGCGACCAGTCCGCGGCTCACGGGGCGCCGGCGCACGCCGAGTCACCCGGACACGCGACGGCGGTGGAGGAGCACGGCGGCGAGCACGCCGAGGCGCATGGCGGCGGTCACGGATTCACGATTCACTTTTTGATCAACGACGTGCTGATGGCCCTCTTCTTTGCGATTGCGGGGAAGGAGGTCTGGGAGTCGCTGCTGCCCGGCGGCGCGCTCTCCAACCCGCGTAAGGCGATGACGCCGCTCTTGGCGACCGCCGGCGGCGTGCTCGGCCCCGCCTCGTTGTATGCCGGCGGCGTCCTGATGCTGGGTCAGTGGGACACGCTCGGACGCGGCTGGGCCGTGCCGTGCGCCACCGACATCGCCTTCAGTTACCTCTTCGCACGATTGATTTTCGGCGCGGGCCATCCGGCGATCGCCTTTCTGTTGCTGCTGGCCATCGCCGACGAGGCCGCGGGCCTGATGATCCTGGCCGTGTTTTATC
>JAHWKS010000452.1 GCA_019347795.1 Planctomycetota bacterium
GATCTCCCGGATCTCCTCCGCCGTCGGGCCGCCGCGCTTGAGGACGAAGTCCACGTCGCGGGCGTAGGACTCCTCGTAGCGATCGATGATCTCGTCGGCGACGACCGGCCGCAGGTTTCCGGACGGCCGCTCTTCCAGCAACCGGCTATACAGCTCAGTCGCCGCGGCGCCGGGAACCAGGCGCCGCGAGACGCCCGGCGCCTGCTTGAGAGGATCCTCCGGGCCGGCGTAATACGTGATCTCTCGGCCGTCGTCGTAGGCGGTCGAAACCCCGCGCATCAATCCGAGAGTCGAGTTCTCCAGCAGCTCCGCGATCACGGATTCCTCGGAGTGGAACAGCAGCCGCACCTGCGTCCCGGAAACCGCGTCCTGTTGATCCGGGATTCCTTGGAGCACGTGGAAGCCGAGCTCCTTTAGCGATGCCGTCTCGCGGGCCACCTCGGCCCCGTGCTCCCACGTCAGGCCGGACCGCCGAGCGGCCTCGATGCGGATCGGTTGATTGAACAACTTGGGCGGATCGGCGCCCGCATACGCCGCCCACCCGAGCGTGAGCAGGCCCGACCAGAGCGCGAACAACATCGCTCCGGCCGCCAGCGCGCCTCCGCCGATGATCCAGGCCTTCCGTGCGGACAGGCTTCCATGCCGCGGCCGGATGTTCACCAACACGTTGAGCCCGAACTGGGCCGCAAGCGCCGCCACAATGAAGGGAAGAAACGCCGAGGCCGCGATCGCGTGCAGCACGATGCTCGGCGCCCCCGAGAGGAAGTTGGCGATTACCAGCGAGCCGATCACCACCGCCGCCAGCCCCGCCATGCCGATCGTCATTACCAGCACCGCCACCCGCGGCCAGCCTTCGTGGCAACTGTAAATGTGCGCAACAGGGGGAATCAGCAGCCCGCTGGCCGCCGCGCACATTAGGTAGTCGGTCCGGCCCGTGATGAAGTACGCCGCCAAGGCAATCAAGGCCCCCAGCACGCACAGCCCAACCCAGTTCGAGGTGACCGTCTCTTCGCGACTGAGGGCCAGCCGGCCGAAGCGATCCAGCCGCAATACGAGATTGAACAGCGGACTGGCGACCCAGGTGGCCACCACGAACACGATGTACGCCACCAGGATCGGCATGATCCAGGGCGCCAGCGTCGGGTTGCCCGCGGCAATCCGCCGCAGCACGAGGTAACCGGCGTAGGCGCCGAGGATCACGCCCCAGCGGGCCTGTCCCGAGAGCTTCATCATCCACAGGAACCAGCCCAGCAGAAGCCGGTAGATGACGTTGCGGGCCTTAATCGCCTCGATGATCCCGGTGCGGGCCCATTCGTTCGTCGGGTCCAACCGGAGCGACTCGCGGAAGTGCACCATCGCCTTCTGCGGCCGGTTGTTCTCCAGCTCCGTCCATCCCATGTTGGCGTGGGTGTTGGTATCCTCGGGATCGCGCTGCAGGGCCGTGGCGATGGCCTCCCCCGCTTCGGTGCGGTGGCCGAGCTTCACCAGCGCCATCGCGTGCAGGTTCGTGCAGGCGACGTGCTCCGGATCGAGCGCGAGTCCCTGCTTCGCCGCTTCCGCCGCCGGCGACCACCGCCGCTGATCGAAGAGCACCTTCGCCAGTTGGGCGAAGTACGTCGGGTTGAACGGATCCAGTCCGATCGCTTCCCGGATCGCGCTCTCCGCTTCGGGATAGTGATGCAACTCGGCGCTCACGACCGACCGGGCGTAGAACGCGAAGGGGAACTCGGGATCCAGGCCGACCGCCGCCTCCACTTCGCGGACCGCCTCGTCGTACCGGCGTCGCTCGGCCAGGCAGATTCCCAAGAGGGCGTGCGACGCGGCGTCGTCCGGATCGCGGGAGAGCGATTGACGAAGCTCCTGCTCGGCCAGGTCATACCGGGACTGGTCGAACAACATCAGCGCGCGTTGATAGTGCGGGTTCACGAGGGCGACTCACAGCTTGAGGAACTTCAGCACGTCGTCGTAGAGGCCGCCTTCGTTGGAGTAGAGGGCGTAGTTCCTCGCCGTAGCGAACCACTCCCGCGTCGTGGGACGGAGCGAGCGGGCGATCGCCGCAAGGTCCTTGCCCGCGAGCGGCCGGAGGGCGCCGGCCTTCATCGCCTCGCGGAGCTTGGCCTCAATCGCCTGGTCGATCACCGCCTTGATGTCGGCGCCCGAGAAGCCGTCCATCTGCTTCGCCAGGGCCGTAAAGTCGATCGCCTCCTGCGGCTTGTCGCGCAACTGGAGGCGAAGGATCTCCGTCCGGGCGGCGGCGTCCGGCGGCGGGACGAACAAGATGCGGTCGAACCGCCCCGGCCGGCGGAAGGCAGGATCGATATGCCAGGGGGCGTTCGTGGCGGCCAGCACCAGGACGCCGTCGTTGGAGCTTTCCACGCCGTCCATCTCGGCCAGGAACTGGTTGATCAATTGCCGTCCGCTGCCGCTGTTCATGTCGCTGCGGCGTCCGCCCAGCGCGTCGGCCTCGTCGAAGAACAGCACGCACGGCTTGTTGTACCTTGCTTGCTGAAAGAGCTGCCGGAGGTTGCGCTCGCTCTGGCCGGTCCACATGTCCAGCACGTCGCTGATGCCGACCGAGAGGAACCCGGCCCCGATCTCGCCGGCGGTGGCGCGGGCCAGGTAGGTCTTTCCGCAGCCGGGCGGGCCGTACATGAGGATCCCCCCGCCGATCGCCTTCCCGTACGCCTTATACATCTCGGGATGCTGCATCGGGTAGAGTATCTTGAGGGCGATTTCCTCCTTGAGCGACTGCATCCCGCCCACGTCGTCGAACTTGATCTGCGGCCGCTCCACTTCGCCGGGAACCTCGCCGCCGGGGGCCTGCCACGACTGGCGGACGCGCCCCTCGTGGACTTCGCCCTGGTCGAAGCCTTCGCCCACGCCCAACTCGCGGGCGAGCTGCTCGTTGGCGGCATCGGGATCGGCTTCCAGCGCCTGCTTGTATTGCGAGACGGCGCCGCGCACGTCCCCTTCGCGCAACAACAGCCGCGCGTGGAGTACGAAGGCCTCCGCCGGCGCGATCGACTGCCGGCAGAGATCCTCGACGATGACCATCGCCTGGCTCGTCTTGTCCTGCTGAAAGTAGATGCGGGCCAGCTCCAGCTTCACGCCGTCATCGTGAGGCGCCAGGGAAAGCGTCTCGCGATACTCCTGCTCGGCCTCCTCCAGTCGGCCTAAGCCCGCGAACGTCTTCGCCAGGTGCACCCGCAATGGAACGTTGTCGGGCGACACCCGCAACGCCTCCCGCAAGGCCTGAATATGCTCTTCGTTCATGGGACCGTCTCCGAATTATCTGCGGTATCCCGAAGTTCTGCGAATATCGCGGATGCGGCCGCGCCGGGCAATGGCTAGCATAGTAGGAAACGGATCGGAGGCGAACGCCTTTCTCATCAAAGCTCGCAGGTCCGCAATCTCGGAGGGCTTGCCGTGAACATCGACCTCGGATTGCACAAGCAGGTGGACGAGCACCCGTACCCGCTGCTGTTCGCCACGATCAGCGGGGGGCATCTGTACGGCTTCCCCTCGCCGGATTCGGACTACGACCTGCGGGGCGTGCACCTGCTGCCGCTGGAAGAGGTCGTCGGGTTGAAGATCGGCTGTGAAACTCGGGCATTCACGATGGCCTGGCGATCGACCTGGTGACGCACGACGCCAGGAAGTTCTTCGGGCTGATGCTCAAGAAGAACGATAGAACTGGGGCGGGCGTTCTGACGAGAGCAATCTGCCCGAGCAGCCGAGCGGCGCCGAGGCGCTCCATGACCTGCTTGTCCGGGAGCGATTGCAGTAACACCGCCCGCCTGCCAGCGGGGCGAGAGCGAGAGGATCCTCTCCAACCGCACCAACCCGCGGCTCCATCGGCAGCAGTGAATCGACCTCCGCATGCTGCTGTCGCTGGCAGGGAGCGACCGCTCGGGTCTCAACAAAAAGACCGCTGACTCCGAAGGGATGGGGGGCAATCCCTTCGCCGTCAGCGGTCGCACAAGAGGAGGCGCCGACCGGACTCGAACCGGTAGTCGCGGATTTGCAATCCGCGTGTGGGAAACGTAAACCATTACGCCGTATCGGTTTTCGGCGAGATCTTTTTGTTTGTGCGCGCTGCGTGCGCGTTCTGCACCGGTTTCGGGATTGCAAGAACGTGGCGCGGCCGGCTTACCGTGGCACCGAACGGGAGCGACGCGATCGCATCCCGCTTCGCACTCTCGGTCGCCTTCGCGTAAATGTTCATCGTCATGGCCAGCGTGGAATGCCCCAGGATCGCTTGCACGGCTTTCGGGCTGGCGCCGCCGTCGATGGTCAAAGTGGCGAACGTGCCGCGCAGGGAGTGAATATCGACGCCCCCTCCCGGCTCGGCACCGTCGATGCCCGCCCGGCGGCAGACGGCGTAAAACTTCTCCAGGAGGTTGTTTTTCAACGGCGTGTTTGCCGTCGTGACGAAAACGTGGTCGCGGGAGAAGTTCCGCAGTTGCCGCTCCGTGTGCCACGGCGTCACCCCTTCCACCGGCTCGCGATCCTTCGCCCGGTCCCGCAGGTCGGTCAGCATCGCCATCAATTCATCGTCCAAGGGAATCTCCCGCGTCTTGCGAGACTTCGCCATGCCGGCGCGGATGACGATGCACCGGCCGGCGAAGTCGATGTCGGAGAACCGCAGTTCAACCAATTCCTCGCGACGGATTCCCGTGCTGCAAAACATCCGCCAGACCGGCCGGAGGTATGCCGAGCTATGCTCGAAAATCGCCGTCGCTTCCTCCACCGTGAGCGCCCGGCGGTTCTTCCGCTTGGTGTCGTTCGGCAGCGGCTTGATTTTCGCCAGCGGATTGCTGCCGATGAACCGGTGCTCCGCGCCGTAATTGAACATGGTGGACAGCGCCCCCACTTCCATGTTGATCGTTCTCGGCGATGCGTCCTTCGCCAGCCGATCTTGCCGGTAGACGACGATGACGGCGGCCGTGATTTGGGAAACGCGGGTCGCGGGAACGGCGGATTCGCCCTCCAGGATGTTCGCCAGATTCTCCCGGTATCGCTTCACCGTGGACGGCCGCAGCGTTTGATCGCAATGCCGCAACCACTCGTCGCGCAGTTCCGTCAGCGAAAAATCGTTGTCGAGTAATCCGAAGTCCGCCCTGTCCGCCCGGGCCTTCATCTCGTTCAGAAGTTCCTTGGCGGCATCGAGATTTGTTGAAAGCCGCTTTCGGATCAGGCGACCACCCGCTCGGAACCTGGCGTAGTACACGCCATTTCGTTCCCAAAGACCGTCGGGGAGTTTTCGTTTTCGTGGCATCGACTTGCACTTGCTCGAAGGAACACCGTCTACCTCCGCCCCACAAGAATTCGCTTCCCGAGCGGTCTTCTTATCCTCACAACGAAAAAACCCCGCCGTCCCAGAGTCGTCACACCCGCAAGGCCGGCGGGGCTCAAAGATTGATCGGCTTGTCCTGCGGATGCGACGCTTCAGTTTACCATGATCGGAATCGGCGGCAATAGACGGGCGTTCAGATACCGATGGCTGTCGATCGTCCTGCTAAACCGGATGGAGCGG
>JAHWKS010000453.1 GCA_019347795.1 Planctomycetota bacterium
GAAGGTACATGAGGAGCGAGCGGACGTGCCAGTATCAACTGGCGGCGCTGGTGCAGTTGGGATACATCGGAGTAATGCCAGTGCGCTCCACCTCACCGAATTTCCCGAACGTTTATTTTGCGACCGGCAAAGGCGTGCGGTTGGTGCGCGAGGACTATGAACGGCTCGACAGCGCATGGCGGGCACAGGCTACAGAATCGGCCCGCGCCAAGGGTACGTCGCTGGACTCGATCCTACACGAGTTGTGCCTCACGCAGTTCGGGATCGACGTCGGAAAAACAATCAATGCCCGCGAGGACCTGGAGCTCTTATTCACCGAACGCCGATATTTTCGGGCGGACCGGCAGTTGCGGTACACGCACCAGCGCCGCCGAAGGGCCATCATGCCTGACCTCGGCTTCATGCTGCGCGTGAGCGAGTCGACAGCTTCGGGCGGCACGGCAAGCTCGGTCTCCCCCACTCACCTACTCCACCTTGTTGAACTGGACCACGGGACGAGATCTCTGTCAAGCGTCCGGCGACAACTGCGCCAGTACGACATATGGGCGCGGTCAGAGGACGCACGCAAATATTTGACCCACCTGTACACACAATGGGGAGAAAGCATCGAACGTCCCCGGTTCCGGCTGCTTCTGATCGCCCAGGCAAAGGACGATTGCGACAGCGACCAGCGCCGGCTGGCTGATCTATTCCTGCAGGCGTTGGAATTGCCTTCCGTGATGCGCGACAGGATTTGGCTCACTTCGGCAGAATCCCTACGCCCGGAAACGAGTTCCTCACGCCCACTGGCCGAAGCAGTTTGGTTGCGAGTCCGAGACGCGCGCCCTTGGCTGGCCGAATTTCGCTCAAAAGCTGCGCAATTGCGGCCAAGGCAGAATTCAGTCCGAGCGCAGAGGAAATGTGTCGCGGAAGTCATCTCTCGACTGCCCTGCCATCCACTTTTCCCCCATCCGCACGAGACGATTGTCCGGCGGCCGAGCGATTCGCTACAAAGTCACGGGCGGCTCGCTGGTCGGCTCGGTACGTTCTAGGGGCGAATGCTTCTCATCCACGTGCTCAGCTTCACAATTGGCATGCGTTTTCAATCGGGGCCTAGTGACCGCATGCCGACGGGCCGTCCCCGCGGCGGACGCGTACGGTGATCGCCTATCGAGGTTGCTTCACGTATCGGCACGACTTGAAAAGTGGGCACTTTTGGCACTGCGGACGCTTGATCGTGCACACGTTTGCGGCCAAATCGAGGATGGCCCAATTTACCTCCACAGCCCGTTTCCCTCGAACGACGGCACGTGCCGCAGATTGGAGATGAGGATCATCACGAATGTCCACAAGCGTACGCGGCCCAAACAGCCGCTCAAGCACGCGAGCCATATTCACATCCAGGAGCGGCTCTGGCCTGCCGGACGAAAAGAGCAGGATGGAATTGGCAATGTACTGTCCAACACCGGGCAAACTCTCGACATCGACTCGCCGTCTGGGAAACTCACCATCTCGTTGCACCATTTCGTGGGCGAGCCGCATTAGGGATGCAGATCGCCGGCGCCACAGGCCAATTGGCTTAAGGAACTCGCCAATCTCCTCGACGGTTGAATCGGTGATCGCTTGCCAGCTCGGAAATCGGGCTATAAATCGGTCGAAAAACGTGGCAACTGTTTCCGCTCTTGTCCGCTGAAGCAGTATTTCGGCGAGGACACGCCCGTAGACAGGAACTTCCTCTTGCCGCCACGGAAAGTCCCGGCCGTTAGTGTCGAACCATCGAAGAAGGGCCCGCCGAACCAAGGCGGCTTTCCGCGACGGAACAACGGTTGGAAGTTTCCCAATAGCCAGCGGCTTTCTTCCAGATCGTCTCATCCTCATCATGTTCCTGGGAAAATGCGAGATGCACCGCCGTGACTGGTCGCGCGCGGCCTAACGCGAATCTCGCGTGGGCGAGCGAAGAGCCCCTGTGTTGACGTATTGGACTGCACTAAGCAGTGTCCCGGCTTCATATCAAGAAGGCGAAGGCCCCGGAATTCCGGGGCGACACCCTCCAGGTCTTGGACATTCTCTCTTGTTCCCAGGTTGAACACGAACCGGCTCGTGACGAAGCGGCTGATTCCCGATGGGATCGACCCAACGTCTTGTGTGGCGAAGATGTAAGAGGTTCCCTCGTGCCGCATCTGGCGGATGCGGGATTCCATGCGCTCCCCAAAAGCTTCGCTCATATACTCATGTGCTTCGTCGAAGACGATCAGTTTATTGAATTGGCCCTGGATGCGGCTGATATGGTTGGCGCAAACGAGGAAGAATCGGAGGGCGTCATCTTTGTTGAATAACGGCTGCCGCAGATCAACAACAAGAGCCCTGCCCGGACGGAGCAACGTGGAAAAGTCAACTCCCTGATCGCTGGAGATATATCGGCGCACAAAGTCGAACCGAAGCCGCGCCGCCGAGCGACTCTGCCCGGACAGGCGGTTGGCCACCTCGTGATCGAGATTATCCAGCGTAATATCACCTGCAGCACGAAGATCTATGAGCGTATTCCGTATCGTTCGGGCGAAAACCGCATCGCTGCCCGGTTCGCCCATCAGCAGTTCCCAGTCCTCCACGTCCAACGATCGAGGATCGAAGAATAGCTCGTTTGCCGGCAGAGGGTTGTACTCTTGCAGCCTGACCGGGCGTAGCTCGCCGGGAAGGCAAAGAATGTGCATGTCTGAAACCCCGGCGGGTGCCGCGCGGTATTCAGTGGCCAGCTGCTCGACATCGGCAGCGTCTTGATTGGCGAAGGCAAAGGAATTCAATTCAAACCGGTCGGAAGCGTTGCGCCGGTAATTGAAGATGACGATGGCAAGCGGTGCCGGCAGAGAGTTAACGCCTGGGAGCGACATGAGCGCAGATTCGACAACAGTCCCAAGCAAGTAACTCTTTCCCGATCCCATGTAGCCGAAAATCCCAATCGCCTTGGGATGGTCAAGATCCAGGGCGACCAGCTCATTACCGGCGGACAATCGCCCCACCGCCGTCCATCGCCTGCTCAACGATGACCAGCCAATGACGGCCCGAGGAATCTCAGCCGAGACTTCTGCTTCCGGTGAAACCGCGGCTGGCGGGCAAGCATCTGCCTTGTCCGAACCGGTGGCTGATGCCGATTCCGGGGTGCTTACAGGTGTTGGGGGGCTACTCGGCGAAATTGTCCGTGTAGTGCTAGTACCTCTGTCTTCGAGATTGTCCTCTCGACCTTGCTCATTATCATCGGATCCAGCATCCTGCGGTTCCCCCTCACCGTCACCTACGGTACCACCCGTCTCACTTTCGGCCGGTTCGGCGGTCGGCTGTTCTGCCGAACCTCCGGCAACGGACAGATCGAACAAGGCCTCAAGCGCACCCCGGATAGGACCGACGGCGGTTGAGCCGGACGCGCACTTGGCGAACGACGTGCGAATTACTTCGTCAACGGCTACGCGGGTGTCGGTGTCAGCTTGCTGCATCGCCGCGCCTTGCCACCATAAGCCCGGTACCGCGGAGGGATCGACATAGACCTCTCGCACATGCAGCGCCCCGACCATAATCGGTTGATGCGGATCGATTACGCACGCGCTTCCTGAGGTGGTGATGCAGCCAGGGGCAAACCAGAGGAGAATGGGATCGCCCACGCCGACGATAAGTTCGCCGCCGAGGATTTCAGACAAGATGGTAGACCGCTGCACGGAAGTGGGCGGATGCGGGGAGAAGCTCATGGCCAGATCAACGAGCGTCGCCATACCCAGCCGTTTGAGATATCGCAACGGCGCACCCTCGCTATCCGTTCCGACAAGTCCCGCGATGATGTCGTTCAGCAACTCAACCGTGTCCGACAGTTGCTCGCGGGCTCGCCTTAACTCGCGATTCGATGGAAGGGGAATCTGTTCGGGGTCGGAAGGCATCCCGTGGTGCTTTACTTCGACGGGAACCAGGCAGAGCCGGAGCGTCCCGCTGGGCGAACGAGAAATCGCGATAGCCAACATATCGGCCCGCCGCTCAAGGCGCCTCCCTGCGAGCCCCTGGAGAATTGGCTCCACCGGGTCCAGGGGCAGGACGCCGTATACCAGGGGCCGATGATCTTGATGCAGCCCGTCGAACGGTCCACTGCTTTTGTCGGACGACAACAATTGCGTTGCATAGAAGAATCCGGCCGCGGCGCTCTCCTGCGTTCCGCCCTGTGCGTTCAAGGCTGCAAGCCCGATTCCCCGCTGACCAAGCAGTGCCAGCAATTCCCCGGCATTTGCGTGAGAGATTCCCTGGCGCGCGTGCAGGGCCGTGGCAAGCGAAGCTGGAATGCGGGCGATGACATAATACGGCCGCCGGGCAAGGTCGGCCGCCGCCTTATCGGATACCATCCAGGAAGGTCGCCACTCCCAAAGCAACCGCCTACCCGAAGTCGCCGGAACATGGGAGACCAAGGTAGCCAGGATTGCAGGGTCGATATTGAAGGTTCCAAGGACTTCCCATTGAGAACCCCGGCCGATACCCAGGGCGTGAACCTGTGGATTCGCGCGCACGCATAGCTTGTCTTCACCTGCCGGGGCTTCGAGCCGGCGAAGCAAGGACGCCAGGCCCAGAATGTCTTCTCCGTCGCTCGGCAAATAGTTCTGGTCGAATTGCGTACCCGACAAGTCAGACGGCAGGAACCGGTGCAGTGGCAGGGCGCCGATAACCCCAAACGCATTCCCCGCAGTCACAGCCAGATGAACCGTCGCGTTCTCGATAAGCGCGAGGTCCGCATCTGCCGGCTGGGCAGTGGAGTAAGCTCTCCACTCGAACGACCGGTTTTCCTCACCGGATCGCCGCCTCGCGAACAGCATGTCGCGCGTTGGCGAGCTACCGTGCCGGTCAGCAGAATCCCACACCCTTGTCCCGCCGCCAATCGACGACATTTCCTTCAGGTCACCCGCCCCAAGCAAATCGAGCAACGTGTCGTCAATCTCTTTCGACCGCGGAGATGCGCCAATCGAACGGATATCCACTTCGAGCGCGTTAAGGTGCGGGTGGACAGCGAGGTAGTCCCGCAATGCACGTTCGACGACGCGCGCATTGATTCCCGTCCGGCCGCCCCAAGGCAACGGCCTGCCCCCTCCGATCACCGGGAGATCAGCAACGCCACCGGGACCAAGAACCGCAAGGGCGCTCCAACCGATAAAGTCCTGTTCCGTTCCCGGGTCAATGGGAACCGCCACCAACCATCTGCGGTCTCCGGCCGGATTCAGTGTCGTACCGGCCACCGGGATGTTCCAGCCCTCGATCAGCCCCAATAGCCCATGATCAACGGTGCTCTTCCTGCCGATAGCCGTCACTGTATAAGCCCACACCAAACGGGCAGGATGCAGTGGTGAAAGAAACAAGGCCTGCACCTGCCCAAAGTTGGCTCCCTGTTGCCCATCCACGACGACCACGGAAAACGGATACGATGCCCAAAACCGGTCGGCCGCACTGTTAATCCGCGTCGCCGCATCGATCAATGCTCCGTGAGCTTGTAGCAGGTTCTTGACTGTCGCAGCATCAAGCCGACTTGGATC
>JAHWKS010000454.1 GCA_019347795.1 Planctomycetota bacterium
TATCGTTGTAAGCCCACTCCAACGTGGGACGATAGTAGAACATCAAGAGCACGCCCGTGACGGTCTCAATTAAAAACAGAAAGAACGTCACGCCCCCCATGCACCAGGTATAACTGAGCGCGATCCCCTGCTTCTTGATCGAAACCGGATGCAGGTGCAGATAGAAGTTCGTGAGCATCACCACGATCCGGTTGCGGCGGTCCACCGGCATCGGATGGCGGAAGACGCTCTTCCAAATCTGCGAATTGCGGATCGTATCGCTCAGACCAGGCATGATGAATTGTGAAAAGTTGCGATCGTTCATCCCGAGAGATGCGAGGTGCGAAGTTAGTGGTCAGAGGTTAGGAAGAGTATCCGAGCGAACTCGACTTCCACGCTGCTAACCCAACAACCTCTAACCTCTTCAACCTCTAACCTCTAACCTCTTCAACCTCTAACCTCTTCTACGCCGGCACAAAGCTCGCGGGATTCGCCCACTGTCCCAACTCCTCCTGAAAGGTTTGGCTCTTGTCCACCTCGAGCTGCCCATCGTCCGCCCGTTGGATCGCGTAACGCTCCAGCGGCCGCGGCGCGGGGCCTTCGAAATTGATGCCGTCCTTGTAAAACCCGCTGCCGTGGCAGGGGCACTTGAATTTCTGCTCGGCATCCAGCCAGTTGGGCGTGCACCCCAAATGCGTGCAGACCGACTTGAGGGCGTAAATCTGCGGCTGACCCTCGTACTGATAACGCACAATCCACACGCCGAACTGAGGGGTGTACTTTGTCTCGACCTGCCCCGGGGCGTAATCATCCGGGAAGCCGATTTTGAACTTCGTGGGCGGCTCGGTCAGGATGTTGGGGAACATGAACCGGGCCAGCCCCAGCAGCCACAGCAGGTTCGTGAGCGTCAGCGTCGTGAAGCCGATCGCCAGGAAGGAGCCGAAGAACACCGCCACGGATGAGGAGAAGAACGTCCGCCGATCCTGCTGAGCGGTGGTGGCCGGCGCCGGCTCGGGCCGCCGGGCGTAGACCGGCTTCTCCGGCATCGGCGGCGGCGTGATCTTTGGCTTGACCGGCTTGGCGGGTTTCTCCGCGACGACCGCCTTCGCCTTCAACTCTTCCTTGCTGATCGGCCCGCGCTTGTCCGACTTGCGGGCCGCCGCGAGGATGCTCTGCGTGTCGACCGTCACCCCCTTTTGCGGACCGGCGGCCGGCTTCTTGGGCGCCTCCTTCGCTGCGGGCTTCGCGGCCGGCGCGGGTTTCGGAGAGCTCTTCTCGGCGGGCGCCGCGGCAGGCTTCTGCCCTCGGGCGGCGGCCATGATCTCAGCGACGCTCATTTCGCCCGGCTTCTTCGCCGGAGCGGCGGTTTTAGTCGCAGTCGGCGCTTCGGCGGCCGCGGGCGATTCCGCCGGGGGTTTGGCGCCTTCGCCCGACTTCTCCGCCCTGGCGGCGGCGAGAATGTCGGCCACCGACATCTCGCCCGTCGGCTTACCAGCCGCGGGCGAGGCGGGCTTGGCAGGCGCCTTCTCAACGGGAGCGGAGGGGGCGGGCGCTTCTTCCGCCGGTTCGCTTGCAGCGGGTTGCGGAGGAGACGCGGCGCCGGCTTCGCCGCCGTCCAACCGCCGGCATGTGGCAAGGATTTCCTCGACCGACAGGGAATCGTTGTCCGCCATATTCGTTGGTAGCTTCGAGCCCAGGGAACGCGCCTTCCCCCCGCGACAGAGCCTGCGACTCTTGCTAAGAAAAGGCAGGTCGCACGGCTCGCCTGCTGCAACCTAAACGCCAAGCCCGGAACGCGTTACTGCAAGGAGACGCCGCGATTGTGATTTTTTTCACGAACCGCCGCCATCGTAGTGAAGTCCATTAACCTTTGTCAACCGGCGTTCCCGCGAGGCCGCAGTGGGTGAAAAGGAAGGCCGCCTGCGACGCATCGTATCGCGCTCTCCAGGCAATCGCCAGACCCCCGCGATGGGGCCGCCGATGAGCGACGGATTAGTCGCTCCGGGCGCCGCGGATCGCCTTCAACATCGCTTCGCACATCGCCGGGCCGGATGCCTCGACGAAGGGAAACTGATTGCAGTACTTCGGCGATTGCCATGCGGCGTAACTGCGGGCCGCGATGTCGTGGACATCGGGCAAGTAGCCGATGCGGCCGTTGCTGTAGCAGGCGAGCATCAACTCCTTCGAGTCGGTGCGCGCTCGCACGTCGAGTGCGAATGAAGAGAAGAACTCGGCGGAATTGGCCACGATCACGAGGTCCCCCAGCCGCAGCGCCTGCACTTCCGTCTCCAGATTTTCTGGACGGGATTCAAAGTCCTCCAGCATCTTCGCGGTCCATTCGACGTGAAATCGGCACATCGCCCGCACCGCCTTGCGCTCGTCGCCGTGGCGGGCGACCATATCGTCGGGCCGATTTGTCATCGCGCGGCCGAGCGTCTCCCGCCAGCCGGAGATGTCATCCTCGGTCAGGCGGCGAAGGGCCTCGTCGCGGTCGCGCTCGATCTCTTCCCGCGTCCAGCGGCGGGTGGGGATGCGTGCGATCGACGAACAGGCGCCGATTTGCGGGGACGGCATCGGCGCCGCGTTTTGCAAGCAGGACAACGCGGCGCGGGCAAGCGACTCCGCCGGCTCGCCACAGCGCGCTGGTTCGCCGAACTCCGGCGAAAAATTCACGTCGCCGCAGGCGCCCTGGATGTAGAGACACACGGCGCCGGGAAACGCGGCCTCCAGGCGATCGCAGATTTCGCCGGGAACGTCGCGCGAGACGTCGAAAGGCCGCCGCTTCGTGTGCAGCGTGGGATGCGCTCCGAAGTTCACCACCGCCGCCAGCGTCGAGCCATCCAGCCGATCAATGCGAAGCGCCGTGAGCCGCGGATCAGTGGGTCCGTTGTCGCGCGTGCGGTTGAATGTCAGTCCCGGCACATCGACCCCCGCGGCCGTCATCTGCACCGGCTGCGTGTCGCGGAGGGCGAGGATCGCCGCAGTCGCCGCTTGCCGCGCCGCCCAGTCTTCGTAGCGAGGATCGCACTCGCCGACGCCGAGCAGCCCGCCCGCCGCGGGCGCGTTGTGGCTGTGCGAGCAAGTGAGCAACAAGGCCTCGCCCGGCAGATCGGCCGCCTCCTGCACAAGCTGACGCACTAGGCGGGTGAACGGCTCATCGATCACCATCAGGTCGAGCGCGACAAGAGCGACCCGCCGACTCCCGTCGTCCAAGGCCACTGCCGTCGCGTAAAGATGATCGTGAACGCGCCGCCACGTCCGGTTGAGGTAATAGCCCCAGCCGGTCAACTCGACGCCCCAAAACGGCGTCAACTGCATGCGGGCGACGCCGGCCGTCAGCATATTCGGCTCCGGTCAGTGGGATCACATCACGCGGTCGGCGGCCCAGGGATAGCGGCGACCGGTTTTGAACTCCTTGTATTCCTCCGCAGTCGGCTCGTGAATCGTCTCCGGGTTGAAAGCCGCGTTCACCGCTCGCAGGGTGGGGACGATGTCGGCGTCGCGGTATCCCAGACGGCGAATCTCGAAGGCGTCGCCGTTGATGTCAATCACCTGCATCCGGTTCGGCCACACCCGCGCCAGCCGAAGTTGCCGCAGCTCCGCCCAGGCCCGCTTGAGAAAAGCGAGGGTCGTTTCGAAGTCGCCGGGTTGGTGTTCGTGCGTCGCCAGCGGGGTTGCTTCGCTCATGTCTCGGCTCCCGTTTCCACAGCCACAGCCCGGGCCATGATCGCCTCTTCAGTCCACTCCCCGGCCGGGCGGATGTCGCGAAGTCGGCCGCGGCTCATCACGCCCACGCGATCGCACACCGCCAGCAACTCGGGAAGGTACGAGCTGACAAAGATGATCGCCTTGCCCGCCGCGGCCAGTTCACCGATGAGGCGATAGATCTCGGCCTTCGTCCCCACGTCGATGCCGCGCGTCGGCTCATCCAACAGCAGCACGTCCGCGTCCTGATGCAGTACGCGGGCCAGGGCGATCTTCTGTTGGTTCCCGCCGGAAAGCGACTCCGCCGATTGCTCGGGACTGCGGGCTTTGACGTGCATCCGCTCCATCCATTCCCTCACCGCGGCTCGTCGCTGCGACAAGTTCAGCCACCCGAGACGGCTATAGGGCGCCATGCGGCTGTAAGTCAGATTGTCGGCGAGCGATCGCGACTGCGCCAGCCCTTCGCGTTTGCGGTCCTCGGACACCAAGCCCACTCCCGCGCGAATCCGCGCCCGCGGCGAGGC
The DNA here is from genome assembly GCA_019347795.1 of Planctomycetota bacterium. Taxonomy (GTDB): domain Bacteria; phylum Planctomycetota; class Planctomycetia; order Pirellulales; family Pirellulaceae; genus JAHWKS01. The sequence continues at coordinate 4,209 of JAHWKS010000454.1, forward strand.
GGGAAGGGAAGCGCCGCGAACTTTCACCTCCCCCCGCCGCACCGGGTCCAGTCCGAAGATCGCCCGCAACAATTCCGTTCGGCCGGCGCCCACCAGCCCCGCGATTCCGAGGATCTCGCCTCGCCGCAACTCGAGCGAAACATTCGTCGGGCGCGATTGTCCCGTTAACTCACGCAGCGAGAGGATCGCCTCCCCCGGCGCGTGCGGGATCGTCGGGAACAGCTCCTGAACCGTGCGGCCGACCATCTGCGAGACGATCTCCTCTTCCGGGGCGCCGGCCACTTCTCCGGTTCCGGCCGTCTGGCCGTCGCGCAGGACCGTGTAGCGATCGCAGACTTGGCGGATCTCTTCGAGAAAGTGGCTGATGTACACCACGCCGATGCCGGAATCTCGCAGCTTACGGATCACGCCGAAAAGCCGCTCCACGTCCCGGCCGGCAAGGGAGCTGGTCGGCTCATCAAACACGATCAGCCGCGATCGAAGAACCAAGGCCCGGGCGATCTCCACCAGTTGCTGGGCCCCGATCGACAGCCGGTAGACCGGCGTCTGCGGGCGTAGCTCCCGGTGGCCCAGCATCTCCAGGGCTTCACGCACCCGTTGCCGCTGGACGCCGCGACGCAGCCAGCCGGCGATACGCTCCTCGACGCCGAGCATGATGTTGTCTTCAACCGTCAGGTCGGGCGCGAGGTTAAGCTCCTGGTAGATCATCGCCACGCCCGCCGTTCGCGCATCGTGCGGTCCCGCAGGAGCGTACGGCCGACCGGCCAGCCGCATCTCGCCGGCGCCGGGCGAGAGGGCGCCGCTGAGGATCTTCATCAGTGTGCTTTTGCCGGCGCCGTTCTCGCCGATCAAGGCCATCACTGTCCCGCTCTCCAGTGCGAACGAGACGTCGCGCAGCGCCACCGTCGGCCCGAATTGCTTCGAGACGCGGCGCATCTCCAACAGCGGCGAGGAGGAAGGCTTGGACATTCGTTGGAGTTCACGCTTTAGCGTGTCTCCGGAATCGTGGGTTCTTCCGCACGCTGAAGCGTGAACTCCAGCGGGGCGGGGTGCGTAAAGCCATCGTAACACCGGCTTCTGGCGGAAAAAACAGGTTTGGTCTATTGTAGAAGCATCCGCCTGCTCGCCGTGGGGCCGGGGCTTCCTCTTCTTCCTACTTCCTCTGCTTCAAACTCATGGGTTCTGCGACTCTTTTGGCGATTGGCCCTCCCTGGATGGCAAACTGGCTTACCCCCGTTTGGATTCTTGGCGTGGGCGCCTTGATGGGGCTGGCCGTCCTGCTGGTGCTATGGGGGGTGGT
>JAHWKS010000455.1 GCA_019347795.1 Planctomycetota bacterium
CTCTTGCCGGCGGTGTATCAAGGCACAACAATGCGGCCGGGCGAGGCGCCGATCCTCAACCTCCGCCCGCAGCGCGAGATTTCGCCCCAGCAGCAGCGGGCGACGCTCGACCTGGTCCAGTCGCTCAATCGCCGTCACCTCCAGGCGCGGCAGGACGATGAGCTATCCGCCCGCATCAACGCCTACGAGCTGGCGTTCCGCATGCAGGCGGCGGCGCCGGAGATCGTGGACGTTCGCAGCGAATCGCAGGAGACGCTTTCGCTCTACGGCGTCGATGAGCCGGAAACGCGGGAGTTCGGCGTGCGGTGCCTGCTGGCCCGGCGGATGGCGGAGCGGGGCGTCCGCTTCGTCCAGGTCTACTCGGGCGACACGAACGGCTGGGACGCCCACAACGACGTGCTGCAAAACCATTCCGAGTATTGCCGTCGCACCGACAAACCCGTGGCCGGACTGCTCAAGGACCTGCGGCGCCGGGGGCTGCTCGACGACACGCTCGTGATCTGGGGAGGCGAGTTCGGCCGGATGCCGATGAGCGAGCAAGGCAAGGGACGCGATCACAACCCGTGGGGCTACACCGTCTGGCTGGCCGGCGCGGGGGTGAAGCCGGGCTTCGCCTACGGGGCCACCGACGCCATCGGCCTGCGGGCGGCCGAGAACCCTGTCTCGATTCGCAATTTCCACGCCACGCTCTTGCACCTGTTGGGCCTCGATCACGAGCGCCTGAGCGTCTTCCACAACGGCCTCGACGAACGCCTCACCGGCCCCAGCGAGGCGCACATCGTCCACGACATCCTGGCATGAATCCGCCCAAGGCGGCAATTTCACCCTCGCTTGAAAGGTCCCTCGGATGACCGGTTGCATCGAGTTACGGAGTTTTATCGGCGCCTTATCGCTCTTTCTCATTGCGGCGTTCGCTTCCGCCGCAGTTTGTCAGGACGGCGAAATCAAAGACGGCCGGCTCACACACGTGGAATCGATCGCCAGGGAGGATCTGGCGGCGATCAATCATGTGAATCTCAGCGACGACGGAAAGTTCATTTACACCACGAGTTGGGAAGCCAAGGCCGTCAACGTCTTCCGCCGCGATGAAAAAACCGGCCGCGCGAATCATGTCCAAACGCTCGCCAGCGATCGGGACCTGGACGGGGTGACGTCGTTTTGTCTCAGCCCCGATGGACGTCTGGGAGCGGCCTCGGCGTTCCGATCGCAGACGGTCACGCTCTTCTCCCGCGACGCCGAGTCGGGACGGCTCAAACTGCTCGACTCGGCCCGAGACTCCGAACGCGGCGTGAAGGGGCTGGTGTGGGCGATCGACCTGACTTTTTCGACCGACGGGAAGTTCATCTACGCGCTCGACCCCAAAGGATCGGGCGTGACGAATCCCCTCCAGCAAGGCAACCTGGGCGGCGTCACGGCGTTTGAGGTTCGCGAGAACGACCGGCTGCGGTGGCTGGAAAACAACGCAGGCGAGGACGATTGCTTCAACGGCGCCCGCGGCATCGCGGCCCATCCCCGGGGAAAGTGGCTGTACGTCGCGTCCTCGAATGCGGCCTGCGTCGTGGCGGCTGAGCGCGACGCCAAGACCGGCAAGTTACGCGTGCTTCAGGTCGTCAAGGACGATCAGGGCGAGGTGAGCGGTCTGGATGGAGCGATGACGCCGCTGGTCAGCCCCGACGGAAAGTTCCTCTATGTCAACTCCGGCCGCTTTCACGGCGATAGCGGCGTGATCGCGTTCCGCATCGGCGACGACGGTAAGCTGGCGTTCCTCGAAGAGCACCTTGGGGCGACCGGCCAGGTGAAGAACTATGTCGGAGGCAATACGTTGGCTCTCGCCCCCGACGGCCGCAACCTCTACGCGGCCGCAACTCGCAGCGGCACGCTGGCGTGTTTCTCCCGCGACCCCGAAACGGGGAAGCTGACGTATCAGGAGACGATCGCGGATGACGCGGGTCGCGGCGAACTCGGCGGCGCCGCGGGCGTGGCCGTCAGCCCCGACGGCCGCTTCGCCTACGTTACCGCCGAATACGACAACGCCCTTTCGGTGTACGAGCGTAAGTAAGCTCGCCGCGCAGATGGACATCGCTCATGACGGAAACGCTTGCCGCGCCGCCCGCCCGTCGTCGCCGCCTACAGTTCAGTTTGGGAATGCTGCTCGTGGCGATGACCGTCGCCTCGGTGCTGCTGGGAACCGTGGGCGCTCGGGCCGTCCGCGCCCGGCGCCAACACGCGGCCGTGAGTGCGCTCAAGCAACTCGGCGCCACGATCCAATACGCGGAAGCGGAGGCCTCGCTTCTTTCCCGCGGACTCCAAAAGATCCTTGGCGAATCGTCCTTCGACTTCGGCCGCGTGGAGGCGGTGGCCGCGGGCGACGCAAAGCTGAGCGACGCCGACCTTGCTCATCTCGCGGCGCTGCCGGATGTGAAGATTCTCATGCTCCGCGGCACAGCGATTACGGACGAGGGTCTCGCGGCGCTGGCCGGACTGCGCGAAGTGCAACTGGTGGATCTGGCCGCGACCGACGTGTCCGATCTGCGATTTCTCCGGCACATGAAGCAGCTCAAGGGGCTCAATCTTCCCGACACTCGCGTGCAGGACCTGACGCCGCTGGCCGACTTGCCCGAATTGCGAAGTTTGAACCTCAATCACACGCCGGTCGATGACGACTCGCTGGCGGCGCTGGCCGGCCTGTCGCAGTTGACCGGCCTGCAGTTGGTGTATACCGGCGTCACCGACCGCGGACTGCAGCATTTGGCCGGCATGCCGGAGTTGGAAATGCTCTCCCTCACGGGTTGCCGAACCGACGGGAGCGGTTTCGAGCAACTGAGTTGTTGGCGACGGCTTCGCGTCCTCGACTTGGCCGACACCGGCTTTCAGGGACCGAGTTTACGGCACGTCGCCAAGGCCCGCGACCTCGCGTCGCTGGACCTCAGCGACACGCCGATCGCTGATGAAGACCTGGCCCACCTCCAGCCTCTAAGCAAGCTGCGAACGCTCTCGCTGGAGGGGACCGCCATCACAGACGAGGCACTTCGATATCTCGCGCCGCTGGAGAATCTCGTGGAGCTGGGGTTGGAGGCGACGGACCTGACCGGTCCAGGCTTGGTGCATCTTCAGCCGCTCACGAAACTCGAGCGACTGAATCTGTACAACGTGCCCGTGACCGACGAGGGCCTGGCGCGCCTAATGCGAATTTCGTCGCTCCGCGAATTGACGTTATGGGGCCATGCGGCCGGCGACGGGGCGATTGCCCGGCTGCGAGCGGCGAACCCGCAGCTACGCATCGACTACTGACGCCCCTATTGCGCCTCGCGGCGGACGGCGCTTAGATCGTCGCCAGGCGGCCGGTGGAGTCGCCGAATTCGTCGACGTGGACGCCCATCTCGTCCAGCATGCGGACGTAGAGGTTCGTCATCGGCGTGTCTTCGCCGAGGTTCACGTGCCGGCCCGGGGTGAGGGCGCCGCCGCCGTGGCCGGCCACGATCACCGGCAGGTCATCGTGCTGGTGGCGGTCCGGATCCGAGAGGCCGCTGGCGTACACGATCATCGAATTCTCCAAGAGCGACCGGCCGTCGGTGTCCTGCACACTCCGCATTCGCTCCAGGAAGTAGGCGAACTGCTCGACATAGAAGCGGTCGATCTTGGCGATCTTCTCGAGCTTCTCCTTCTCGCGCTTGTGGTGCGACAGCTCATGGTGCCCCTCGGGCACGCCGATGTCCTTGAAGTTGCGGTTGCTGCCGTCATGCGCCAAGAGGAAGCTGGCGATGCGGGTCGAATCGGTCTGGAACGCCAGCAACAGCATGTCGTACATCAGGCGGATGTGCTCCCGATAATCGTCGGGAATGCCGTCCGGCGCGGGGACGCCGGGATCGGGCGCCTCGCCGAACTTCTCCGCCTGCTCGATCCGCCGCTCGATCTCCCGCACGCCGGTGAGGTACTCATCGAGCTTCTGCTGGTCGCTCCGTCCCAGCCGGCCGTGGAGCCGCTGGGCGTCGTCGCGGACGAAATCGAGAATCGACCGCTGCTGCGATTGACGCTTCTGGAACTCCGCCTTGCGCTCTTCCTTGCTGCCGCTGCCGAAGAGACGCTCAAACACCAGCCGCGGATTCTGCTCGGGCGCCAGGGGAGTCGTCTCCGACCGCCAGGCCAGGTTGAACTGGTACGCGCAGGAGTAGCCCGAGTCGCACGAGCCGCTCTTCCGCACGCCGTCGCATGACAGCTCCAGCGAGGGGAACCGCGTCCAGCCCCCGACGTGCTGCGCCGCCATTTGATCGACCGAAATCCCCAGGCGGATATCGCTTCCGGCAGTCTTCTTGGGACGCGCGCCGGTGAGGATCGTGGCGTTGGCGCGGGCGTGATCGCCGGCGCCGTCGGGACCGGCCCAGCCGTTCTTGTGCTCAAAGCCGCTGAAGACCTGGAAGTCCTTCTTGTAACCGGCGAGCGGCTGCATCGTCTCGCTCAGGCCGAATTCCGTCCCTTCTCCCTGCGGGCGCCACTTATCGACGTTCACGCCGTTGGGGAAGTAGAGGAACGCCATTCGCAGCGGCGCGCCCGACGCGGTCGTCGCCGGCGCGGGGGCCGCGGCGAGCACGCGCTTCGGCGCGAGTGAGATGAAGCTCGGCAGCGCGATGCAGGCGCCCGCGCCCTGCAGGAAGTGTCGTCGGTTCAGTCGGCGATTCAAGGACATAATCGGCTCCTTGCTTCTTGCGTTGTTCGGTTTCAAGGTTGCGTGCAAATCCGCTGCCAAAGGCGGCGTCTCAGGCGCCGTCCCCGCGCCGCATCTGGAACGGGGCGCTCTCCACGATCCCGTAAATCAGCGTTCGCATCCGGCCGCCGTCGCTCTCCAAGTTATCGACGATCTTGTCGATCGTCGGCGAATCATAATATTGGACGCCGCGTCCTATCGCATACGTTAGCAGTTTTTCGGTCAAACAGCGATAGAAATCCCCCCGGCGCCCGGTGGCGATCACGCGGGCCAGATCGCGAGTGTCTTGAAACTCTTCGCCGGTAACCAGCTCGCCGGCCGTCTCGATCGGCTTGCCGCGATCCTCCTCTCGCCACATGCCCAAGGCGTTGAACTCCTCCAGCGCCAGGCCCAGCGGGTCCATCCGGGCATGGCACGACGCGCACAGCGGCTGCTCCCGATGGATCGCCATCGCTTCCCGCATTGTGAGATTGCTGCGGCGTCCGCGAGTTTCCTCAAGCGCGGGAACGTCGGGCGGGGCAGGAGGCGCAGGCGTGCCGAGGAAGTTCTCCAGCACGAACAGGCCGCGCTTCACCGGCGACGTGCGAGTTGGATTCGAAGTGACCACCAGAAAGCTGCCGTGCGTGAACACGCCGCCGCGGCGGGAGTCCTCCGGAAGGTCCACCTTCCGCATCTCGCGCCCCTCCACGCCGTCGATCTCATACAAGTCCGCCAGCGGCTCATTGAGAAAGGTGTAGTCGGCGATCAGCAGGTCCAGCGCGCTGCCGTTCTCTTCGATGAGGTGCGCGAAGA
>JAHWKS010000456.1 GCA_019347795.1 Planctomycetota bacterium
GCTCCGCCACGGCTGGCGGGAGAAGGACGGCCTCGGTGGCGTCATTTTTATTGCCTTTCTGGGTGTCCGCGCCTATCATGCTGGCGTCCCGTTACTGTCTCGCGCTTGTAACGAACATTTGGCCTGTCGCAGTCCCCGCCGCGACGGGCTTTAAAACTCAGTTGAACCCCGGCGGCCCGCTACGGCTTACCTTGGGCGAGGCGATACAACGCCTTGTCCCACGCCTGCGGCGATTCCTTCATTAGCTCTTTGACCTGCCGGCGCAGCGTCTTGGGGACCGCGGCGTCCTGCGCGTTTGCAATCGCCGATTCCGTCGCGTCTTCGATCGCGGCGTTGATCTCGGCCACGACAAGGGATCGCCGATAGGCTTCCTCCAGCACGTCTTCCGGCGGCAGCAACCTGTTGGGAAGATGCTTCCGCAGTTTGTCCTCCAGCCAGGCGACGAACTGCGGCGCCGTGAAGGCGTTTAGTTCGACGCGCCTCCCGTTTTGCAAAAACTCCCTCTCGGCCTTCGTGCAAGCATCTGGGCATCGGCTCGGCCGCTTGCATCGCTCCGATTGAAGGCCGTACTCCTCCACGTCGGCGAGGCGCAGCCCCAGGTCTGTTACGTCGATGTCGTTTCGGAAGTCGTATGCGACGCGATCATTGTCGATGGCCCAGTCCGAAACCGTCGTGAGGCATTGGGCGATCTCGAATCCCGACTTATCGAAGTCGTGAACCACGAACAGCGGCACACCGGAACCACGGGCGCAGACTTCATCCACGAATCGACGCGCGGCCGTCACCGACTGGCCCTTGCAAGACAGAATCGCGAGGTCGAATCGCTCGGCAAGATTCGCCTCTTTAATCAGCGGGCCGAACCCCTCTTTCTCGATGTACAAGACGGCCTGATAACGGACGCCGGCGGCGAGGGACGGGTACTCCGTAGGAACCGTAGCGCTGAAGTCGTCGAGGGATTCAACATCGCCAGCCCTCCGCAGGTGGTGTTCAATCTCGATCGTGCCGCAGGGGATGCGAACTTTATGCGACGCATTGGGGATCTCCAGATTGCCGCGCGGGTCCGCCGTGATCTTCCAATTCACGGCATGCCGATTGAGATACTGAACGAGAAGCGTATTCGCGAAATAGGGGTACTCCAGTTCCCGCCCCGTCTGGTCCTTGAAGTGTTGTCGGCAGGCATAGTAGAGCTGCCGCTTTGAGACGGTGTACTTTCCTTCGCCGCTCGCATGCTCATAAGCGGGCGGCAAAATCTGGTTCACGACGTCCGTGAAGTTCACCCGGTCCGAATACACGTACTCCCGCGTGGCGCGGGAGCGGCCGCGCTCTTCCGCCTTCCGCTGGGCCGTCCACTTCTTCGTCACGCCTTTGGTAACGCTCAAGATGTCGTCGGCGTTGATGCTCATGATCCACCTTCCACGATAAGGGCGCTCTTCCCGCGGTCGGTGTACTCGACACGGGGATGGGCCAAGTGAAGGACGAACACGATCGGCTCGTTCCGGCCGGCGCGCATTTCGGTGAGCGTGGCCTCCAGCCCCTCTCCCGTGGTGCCGAACGAGCGAAACGGATTCTTGATCGCGGCCGACCAATTCGCGCCGGAGTAGATACGGCGCCGATCATTGGCCGCTGGCCCCAACCAGCCGAAAGCCGACTCCAGAACCCAAGGGACAAAGCAAGCTTTTTCGTCCGGTGAGGACGCGCGATTTTTACTTTTTGGGGGCAGTCGGCGCTTGTAGGTAAAGGAATCCGGCTGCACCCCCATCGCCAGGAGCCGCGCCTTCAGGTGGTCTTCGCCGATGAATCCCAGCCGTTGCGGCTTGACCGGGCGGGTACACCGCTGCATGGCGGAGAGCAGCCTGCCGATGCGGTCGGAGTCGAGACGGCCGCCGGCGACGAGTTCCGATAGCTTGGCCCGCAGCATGCCCGCGTCCTCCAGAACCTTCGCCCGGTTTCGCGATCCGCTCAGCCCGTCGAATTCGGCGAGGAATTCGGAGACAAGGCGGTCGGTCCCGTGGTCGCGGCCATGAACGATGTACGCCCCGATCAGACGCTCCAGGTGGCGAGGCTCGTACCAGTGAGGCGAGGTCGGCTTATCCGGTCGCCACTTTTCCCACGCCGGATTAGTGGCCTTCCATTCTCGCGACTCGCCGAACCAATCCAGGCGGATCGCGGCGTGAGGGTTGAAAATGGCGAACCCCTCCACCATCATGCGGAACCGCTCGGGAAAATCTCCGCTCTGGGGATTCAGCTCATCGAACGGCCAGACGACGCCGTAGTCGTCATCTCGCGGACCCCATTCAATCCGCATCTCGGTTCCCGAAAAAAAGCTTGCTTTACCGTTCCGGCCGGATGCTCGCTTCTTACTTTTTGGGACTTCCGTCACGTCGTCATGCGGGACGGCCCGCTGGGAGATGGGGCAGGCGCCGCAGGTGATAACGTGCCTCTTCCCGTGCGCGGACACGATCAGCCGGCCATGATCGGCGTCGATGATCCGCGGCATGGGCAGGATTGTTTTTAGCGCGTTCCCCTGCGCACCGCGGCATGGGGAGATATACGCCTCCCGGTTTGACGCCCGCACGGTAAAGTCGAGGGCGGCCTTCAGCGTCTCTCCGGGAAGGCCCGGCCCATTGTCCCGTACGGTGATGCCGGCGGCGTCGGCAGCGATCTCAATAATCGGAGGAATGCCGGCCTCTTCGCAGGCGTCCATCGCGTTGTCGATGGTCTCCTTCAGAAAGACAAGCGGCCACTCGCCGATTTCGTGGCCGGTTTGCGTGACGAGTTCCCGCTCGGAAAAGAAGTCCATCTCCCGGCTGGTCGTGAATGTCGTTCTGGCCAGCTTCGGAGGGGGGCGTAAAGCTTGCTTTTTCCCGTTGGCCGGGGCGCGACTTTTTACTTTTTCGGCGCCGTCGGCGGATGCCGGCCTCTTCGTCGTGGTAGGTTTACTCATACCCTCTTCGTCCTTGTGGGTTGTGGCGGCCCGTCAGCCGCCGCGTCAAAAACAGAAACGGCCGCCCTTTGCCCAGGGCGGCCGTCTCGCGTTCAGTCCTCAGCCTCGCCGGTGTGCGTGACCGTGTTCTGTTCCAGAAACCGCTCGATCTCAGATTTTCGATAGCGGACGTTGCGGCCGACCTTGATGTAAGCCAGCTTGTAGCGGCCGCTGGATCGCCAGACGGAAAGCGTCTGCTGAGCGATGCCGAGCATCTCGGCGGCCTCTTCGGCGGTCAGAAGCTTGTCGGGGGTGTAGGTCATGGGCATAGCGGAACCTTTCAAAGTGAGGGGGCTTGCGGGTCAACTCGGGCAACTTACTGGGAGGGTGGAGCGGCCGAATATGGACGAAATAAACATTCGTCTATTTCGGGCATGAAATACTTCCGCCGAGAGCGGCGGCGGGGTCCACGTCAGCGACGGGGAGGGATTCGCCATGAGAGATTGCCTTGCGTTTGGAGGAAAAGAATCCGTCAACGCAGGCATAATACGGCGAGAGAATTCCGCGAATCCACTCCGGAGCCGATGGTCCTGGAGTGCTATTTTTTCGCGGAGAGGCCGAGCGATTTCGCGTACTCCCACGCCGTGCTGCGTGGGATCTGGAGATCGCCCGCGGCTCGGGTTACGGCGGCGGTGTGGGAGACCTTGCCGGTGCGGTGGCGCCGATAGCACGCCAGGAATTCCGCCTTCTTCTGCTCAGCCGCGGCGACTCGGGCTCCGTTGTTTTCTTTCAGGTTGGCGAGCCGCATCTTTTCCCGCAGGACTTCTTGCTCGTATGGCATCAACTCGGCCTTTTCGACGGCGCGCCCGGCGTTGAGGCCGGCCAGAAAGATTTGCGCCTCTCGCTCGGTCGGGTTGCTGCGGAGAAACCAGTCAATATGCTGTGTCACGTCGTCGAGAGCCCACGCCGTGTTATGGCTCGTCAGTGAGACAACCGCCCCAGGAATCTCAACCGTTGGTGAGGAGCCAACGCCTTGTCTCCAGGCATCTTTAGCATTGCGCTTTGCGTCGTTGCGAAGCCGTCGTAGCTCCTCGATCGCAAACAGCCTTTCGGGAGCGTCGCGAATCTTCGCGGGGACCTGGACGTGGTGGCGATAGAGTCCGGTATCGACGATGAACACCCCGTCGTCCCCCTCAGTGACGATCGGATCGAGCGGCGCTTTACGCTTCTTTGCCATCGTCGCCCCCTTTCACCTTGGAAGCGGCGAGAATCGCATCGGCCGCCTTGTTGACGGATTCCACCACGGGCGCCAGCGTCAGCCGCGCATAGACGCTCGTGCTGCCGAGACTCTTGTGGCCGAGCGACTTCCCGATGATGGTGAGCGAGGAGCCGTTAATCGCCTGCCAGCTTCCGAGCGTCCGCCGCAGGTCGTGGATTCGCAGGTCGTCAATCCCGGCTCGGTCCAGAAGCCGCGCCCACGCCGTTTTCGGTTCGACCAGATGGCCGGTCCGGCTCCGCGCGGGAAACACCCACGGCGAGCCATTGGCGACCTCGGCTCGCTCCCTCAAGAGCGCGACGGCCGCCGGCGGCAGGTGGACGAAAACAGACTGGCCGCTCTTGCTTTCGGGAATCCGCCACCAGCTTTCGGCGAGGTTCAACTCGTCCCACCGCATCGCCTGGATGTTCCCCCGCCGAGCGCCGATCAGGAGCGATAGCGTGAAGAAGTCCCGCATGGTGGGGTCAGGCTCGCTCGTGAGCGCCTCGAAGAAGCGCGGTAGCTCATCGGCCTGGAGGAACCGATCGCGGCTTTCCTCCCGATATTTGTGGATGCCCGCCGCCGGGTTCTGCCCGGTGAACCCGTAGTCGGTCGCCGCCTTGTTCCAGATGGCCCGCACCAGGGCCAGCGTGCGGTTCGCCTGGTACGGGCCGCTCTTGCGGCCGATGCTCGCGTGGAGCTTTTGAACGTCGGCCCGCGTGATCGCTGCCGCCCGCTGCGGCTTCCAGCCGGCGAGGAACTTGTTAATCTGCCGCTCGTCCTCTCGCCACGTCTTCTTGTGCGCCTTCGCGTGATCCAGCCAGTAGGCGAACAACTCTTCGCACGTCAGCCCGCGGTGGTCTGCGGTGGGGTCGATGCCGTCGGCAATCGCGCCAGAGTGCTTGGCGGCTTTCTTCCGCGCCTGTTCGATGGTAACTTCGGGGAAGCGGCCGATCCTGATACGCTTCGGTCTGCCCTTGATCCGCCGCACGACGTAGAACGTCCGCACGCCGTTGGCGGTGATGCACAACGCCAGCCCCGGCGTCGTCTCATCGTAGTGGTAGACGCGCCCCTCGCCGGGCGCCGGCAGCTTTTCGAGCGCCGCCTTTGTGAACCGGAGCCGATGTTTCGCCATGATGCCGCCTTCTGATTGCTGGGAGATGGTTTGCCCGGTGCAACGCCGGTGCTACACTGGCGGTCAATTTCGGTCAACTTTGGTGCAACGCCAACATAGGCAATCGTAGCGTAACCCGTTGCGGCGTCAATGACTATCAACGCCAGAAAATCAGAGGGTATGCCCCCGGAAC
>JAHWKS010000457.1 GCA_019347795.1 Planctomycetota bacterium
GGTGCTGCGTAAGTCGTTCGCCGACGTCGGGCTCAGCCGGGATCAACTGGATGGGTCGATCAAGTTCTGGAAAGGGATGCTGGCGCTGATGCTCAACGTCGGCGCCTTCTTCGGCATTTACGGCTTTGCCTACCTCACGCACTACACGGGACGCAAGCCGGCCTTCGCGATCGCCTTCATCGCCGCGATGATTAGCACGGCCGCCGTGTTCTGGTTCCTGGACGACTTCAGTCAGATCTTCTGGATGATCCCGCTCATGGGGTTCTGCCAACTGGCCCTCTTCGGCGGCTACGCGATTTACTTCCCCGAGCTATTCCCCACGCGGTTGCGAAGCACCGGCACGTCGTTCTGCTACAACGTCGGCCGATTCGTGGCGGCGTCGGGTCCGCTGCTCCAGGGCGTCTTGGCCGGCGGCGTCTTCGCCGGCGACGTGAACGCGATGCGCTACGCCGGCGTGATCATGTGCAGCATCTTCCTCATCGGCCTGGCCGCGCTCCCCTTCGCCCCGGAAACCAAGGGAGAGCCGCTGCCGGAGTAGGGAAGAGGGAGGAAGAGGGAGTAATGGAGTAATGGGAAGAATAGCATCGTCCTACTCCATCCTCCATCACTCCGCTCCCCCTACCGTTCCGACTTCAGGAACACCGCTCCCAACGGCGGGACTTTCAGGCTTACCGAATACGGCCGGCCTTGGGCGGAGATGGGGGAGGCCTCCACGCCGCCGAGATTCCCCACGCCGCTGCCGCCGTGCTCCTGGGCGTCGCTGTTGAGGATCTCGCGCCAGTGGCCCTCGCGAGGAACGCCGACGCGGTAGCTCTCCCACGGGACCGGCGTGAAGTTGCAGACCACGAGGATGATGTCGTCGCGAGTCTGCGCCTTACGGAGGAAGGCGATTACGCTCCGCTCGCCGTCGTGCGACTCGACCCACTCGAACCCCGCCGGGTCGCAATCCAGCTCGTGCAGGGCCGGCTCGCCGGAGTAGAAGTTGTTGAGGGCGCCGACCCACCGCAAAAGACCCGAGTGCTTGGGCTGCTGCAGCAGATCCCATTCCACGCTGCCGTCATGCCGCCATTCGTCCCACTGCCCGATCTCGCCCCCCATGAAGAGCAGCTTCTTGCCGGGCATGCCGGTCATGTAGGCGTAGAGCAGCCGCAGGTTGGCGAACTTCTGCCAATCGTCGCCGGGCATCTTGTTCAACAGCGAGCCTTTGCCGTACACCACCTCGTCGTGCGAGAGCGGCATGACGAAGTTCTCATTGAACGCGTAGATCATGCGGAAGGTCAGCTCGCCGTGGTGGTACTTGCGATAAATCGGATCGTCCGACATGTACCGCAGCGTGTCGTGCATCCAGCCCATGTCCCACTTCATGCCGAAGCCCAGCCCGCCCACGTAGGTCGGCCGGGAAACCATCGGCCAGGCGGTCGACTCCTCGGCGATCGTCTGTACGTCGGGATGCCGCTTGAAGATCTCTTCATTGAAGCGGCGGAGGAAGTCGATCGCCTCCAGGTTGTCGCGGCCGCCGTACTTGTTGGGGATCCACTCCCCTTCCTTCCGCGAGTAATCGAGGTAGAGCATTGAGGCGACGGCGTCCACCCGCAGGCCGTCCACGTGAAACTCCTCAATCCAATACAGGGCGTTGCTCAAGAGGAAGGAGCGGACCTCGTTGCGGCCGTAGTTGAAGATGTAGCTGTTCCAATCGGGATGAAAGCCTTGCCGCGGATCCTCGTGCTCGTAGAGGTGCGTGCCGTCGAAGTAGACCAGGCCGTGCTCGTCGCCGGGAAAGTGGGAGGGGACCCAGTCCAAAATCACGCCGATCCCCTGCTGGTGCAGGTGATCGACCAGGTGCTTGAAGTCCTGCGGCGTGCCGTAACGGCTGGAGGGGGCGAAGTAGCCGGTCGTCTGATAGCCCCAGGAGCCGAAGAAAGGGTGCTCCATCACGGGGAGGAACTCCACGTGTGTGAAGCCGCACCGCTTGACGTGATCGGCCAGTTCATAAGCTAGCTCGCGGTAATGGAGCGACCGCCAGCCTTCAGCTTCCATGCGGCGCCAGGAGCCGAGATGCACTTCATAGATCGACATCGGCGAGTGGAGCCCGTTCCGCTCGCCGCGAATGGCCATCCAGGCTTCGTCGCGCCACTCGTAGTCGAGGTCCCACGCCACCGTGGCCGTCTTCGGCGGAACTTCGTGCATCACCCCCACGGGGTCGGACTTATCGACACGAAAATCGCTATGCCGTCCTTGGATGTGGTACTTGTACAGCGTGCCGCGGTCCAGGCCGGGGATGAAGCCCTCCCAGATCCCCGACGAGCCGCGCGGCCGTAGCGGATGGCGGTCTTTGCTCCACTGGTTGAAGTCGCCGATGACCGACACCTGCCGCGCGCTGGGGGCCCACACGGCGAAATAGACGCCGCTCACACCCCCTTCGCTCATTACGTGCGAGCCGAGCTTTCGCCAGATGTCGAAGTGGCTCCCCTGGTTGAAGAGGTAGGCGTCGTAGTCGGTCAGCAGGCCCACGTCGTACCGGACGTTCGGCTGCTCGCGGTAGGGCGTGTCGTTCATGGGTCTATCGCAAGAGTTCGAGGATGCCCTCCATGGGGATGTTGGCCCAGTCGGGGCGATTGTTCAGCTCGTAGCCCAGCTCGTACAGGGCCTTCTCCAAGAGATAGGCGCTGAGCAGGGCGTGCCGCTCGTCGCGGCTCTCGGGCAGGAATTGTCCGGCGCCGGCCGTGCGGAAATACGCCCGGAGGAACGTGGCCGTGGTCCAGGCGTACCAGAAGTGGAGCCAGTCTTCGACGGCGACCTCGGCATCGCGGGCCATAGCCACTCCCGGCGCAAGCCGCAGCCGGGCGGCGTGCGAGGCGTAGTGGAACGATCGCACCATGCCCGCCACGTCGCGCAGCGGCGAGGCCTTAATGCGCCGCTCGCTGACGGGCCGGTCGGGCTCGCCTTCAAAGTCGATAATCGCGAAGTCCCGGCCGGTGTAGAGCACCTGCCCCAAGTGCAGGTCGCCGTGGCAGCGGACGCGCTGCGCTGCGATCTTGTGGTCCACCAACTGCCGGAATTGATCGAGGATGGCGTCTTCGCGCTTGGCGATCTGCTCCGCCGGCCCGTGCAGCGCCTCGGGGAGCCGCTTTGTTTGCTTCCGCAGCAAGTCAACTGCCTTGCGGGCCTGCGTGCGCATCGACTGATACAGACTCCGCTGGTACAGCTTCGAGAACGCCTCAGGCGTGAACGCCGGGTCCGCCTCCGCCGAAGCAAGCGCCAGGTGCATCTCCGCGGTGCGCTGGCCGAGCAGTTCGGCGGCGGGCAGATACAGGCCAATCAGTTCCCGGGCGATGAAGGGTGGATCGCGATCGGCCAGGTCCAATAGCGCCGCCTTCTTTACCGCGGCGACAACCTCCTGTGGGCTTTCGCGCTCGGTCGCCGCGGGGGCGCCGTTCCCGCCGCGAAGCGGGTGCGCGGGGGATCGTTCCGCGTCGGCGGTTGTCGTCAGCCGGTCGAAGCCCGGCTCGGTTCCCGGCTCGGACTGCACGCGCTCCAGGTATCGGCTCAACTCATCAAGCGTGAACACCCAGGCGTCCCCCTGGTTGGGAACGTACTGGTGGAGGATGGCGGCGGTCATCGTCTCGCCTTTGCCGGCCACGTACTCCAATGCGCCGGCGACGTGCGGCACGTGCTCCAGCGGGGCCTTTTCGGTGAGGAACCGCCCGATCTCCAAATCGGGGTTGACGCCGGGGCTGAGCCGGCGGAAGAGCTTCAAGATGACGCGGTTGTCGAACACCGCCGAGGTGTTGCTCTGCTCGCCGCCGTGAACGGAAGGGGCCCCGTCCACTCCTTCGCCGTACAGCCGGCGGAACGCTTTGGTCTGAACCGCACGCAGCTCGCCTTTGGCGCCGGCGATGGTTCGCTTGCGGGCGATGCTGTCCAAAAGCGGCGCCCAAAACTCCCGCTCCCAGGTCGCCTCGCAGAGCATGGCCGACTGTTTCCGGCCGGAGCGTTCGACCTGCAGGATGCCCCCCACGGGATGATCGCCCTGAATGTTTGCCGCCTGCTCTTCGTCGGCGAAGACGGTGGGGACGAGGTAGCGGTCCGGCTCCCCCTCGTTGTAGTCGATGCGCACCAGCAACAACCGCATCGGCGACGATTTTGACGCTCCCTCGATGGGGAACCAATCGAGCAGCTCGGCGCCTTGGATCGTCTTCGCCTTGCCGCCGAACCAGCGATGCCGCCGCAAAAACGCGGGCAGGACCTGCTCCAGCTTCGTCTTGGAGCGGCCCTGAAAGAGAGCATCCCAGTCGCCGTCGATGCGGACCTTCGGCAGCCCCGACGGAGGCAGGTCCGTCGGCGTCTCTTCCAACTGCTGAATGCGGAACCAGTAGAAGCTGTGCGGGCCGAGGGTGAGGAAATACGGCAGCTCGCCGATGGGCGGGAAGCGGATTTGGCCGAACATCTCGATCGGCGTGTGGCCGCGGAACCGCGAGAGATCGAACTCCGCCGCCTGCGGGAACCGCGAAAGGTTGGCCACCACCAACAGCGCCTCGCCTTCGAACTGCCGAAGGTACGCCAGCACCTTGGGGTTCTCCGGCTTGACGAACTCGAACGAGCCGCGGCCGAAGGCGCGGTAGTGCTTGCGGATGTTGATGATCCGCCGCATCCACCACAGGAGCGAGTGCGGGCTGTTCTGCTCGACCTCCACGTTGCGCAGGGCGAAGTGATATTCGGGGTCGATGATCGTCGGCAGGAAGAGCCGCTGCGGGTTGGTCTGCGAGAAGCCGGCGTTGCGGTCGGCGCTCCACTGCATCGGCGTGCGCACGGCGTCGCGGTCGCCGAGATAGATGTTGTCCCCCATCGCGATCTCGTCGCCGTAGTAGATGATGGGCGTGCCGGGGAGCGAGAGGAGCAGCCCGTTCATCAGCTCGACCTTGCGGCGATTATTGCGCAACAGCGGCGCCAGGCGGCGGCGGATGCCGAGGTTCACGCGGGCCCGGAAGTCGCTGGCGTAGGCGCGGTACATGTAGTCGCGCTCTTCGTCGGTGACCATCTCCAGCGTCAGCTCATCGTGATTGCGGAGGAAGATGGCCCACTGCGACGTCTCCGGCAATGCGGGGGTCTGGTCCAGGATGTCGATGATCGGAAACCGGTCTTCCCGCTCCACCGACATGAACAGCCGCGGCATGAGCGGGAAGTGGAAGTTCATGTGGCACTCATCCCCGGCCCCGAAGTAGGCGGCCGCATCCTCGGGCCATTGATTCGCCTCGGCCAGGAGCATTTTGTCGTCGAACTTCTCATCCACGTGAGCCCGCAGCTCGCGCAAGTAGGCGTGCGTCTCGGGCAGGATTTCGCAGTTCGTGCCTTCCCGCTCGAAGAGGTAGGGGACGGCGTCCAGGCTCGCGCCATCCACGCACAACTCCAGCCATAAGTCGATCGCCTTGAACATCGCCTGCCGGACTTCAGGGTTCTCTAAGTTGAGGTCGGTCTGAT
>JAHWKS010000458.1 GCA_019347795.1 Planctomycetota bacterium
CGGACATCATCGATTACCTGGACGGGCGCGGACGGTCGGTGGAGGTCATGCAGTCGAACAACTCGTTCTCGGTCGGAGGCTCGATTAGCGTCAACTGTCACGGCTGGCAGTACGACCGGCCGCCGATCGCTTCCACGGTCGAGTCGTTTCGGCTGATGAAGGCCGACGGGACGATCGTCCGTTGTAGCCGCACGGAGAATCCCGAGCTCTTCTCGCTTGCTCTGGGCGGGTACGGTTTGTTCGGAATCATTCTCGACGTTGAACTCCGCGTGACGGACAACAAGCGGTACCGACTGGAACAGCGGATTGTTCCTGTTGACCAGTCCCTGGCCGCCTTTGACGCCATAATCCGGGGCCGGCCCGACGTGGAAATGGTCTACGCCCGAATGAACATCGTCCCCGACACCTTTCTTCGAGGAAGTCATCATCAACGCGTTCTTTCACGAGCCGGGCGGGGAGATCCCGGCGCTTGCGGAACCGGGGCTGAGGGAACTGAGGCGAGCCGTATTTCGGGGCTCCGCAGAAAGCGATTACGGCAAAGAACTACGCTGGCGCGCTGAAACCAAACTGCAACCGTGGTTAGCCGGAAAGATCGTCTCGCGCAATCAGCTATTGAACGAGGGCGTGGAGGTGTTCCAAAACCGCTCCGCAGGTTCGACAGATGTCCTGCACGAGTATTTTGTTCCCCGCCATCGCCTCGTGGGATTTGTTGACGCGATGCGCAGAATCATTCCGCAACATGAAGCTCAACGTCACCGTCCGCGCCGTGAACGAAGACGCGGACACGTTCTTGCGGTATGCGGACCAGCCGATGATCGCCTTCGTGATGCTGTTTGTTCAGGCCAGAAGCGAGCGGGGCGAGGCGCGGATGCAAGCCCTCACGCGGGATCTCATCGACGCCGCAATCGAGCACGGAGGGCGGTACTACCTTCCCTACCGTCTGCATGCGACGCGCGAACAGTTTTTCCGAGCCTATCCGCAGGCCGGCGAGTTCTTCGATCGAAAACGTGAGTACGATCCTAGCGAGCTGTTTCAGAATGAGTTCTACATCAAATACGGACGACAGCCCGAGGCGCGCTAGCTGACCAAGACCTCGTACGGGATAATTTGGTCAGGTTATCGCGGCCTCAGGACGTCAGGGTCGATTGTCGCGCAGAAGCTGCGCGGCGATAGCAGGATGAGGGCCGCGAGGAGCACGCGTCGGAGAGGGAGTCGCCGTCCTGGAGGAAATAGATGGCGGCCGCCCACACATCTGGAGCAAAGCCGCCGGACCGCCGCCGCCGCCGTCCCGGCGTTTCCGTGGAGGGCGAGGTTGGCTAGAATCGCGGGCGCCTCGTCCGCCTATGCACCCACTCGACATCGCCGCCGTCGCGGTTTACCTGGGTTTCATCCTGGGGCTGGGGTTCTATTTCGGCCGCAATCAGTCGCGGCGCGAGTTCTTTGTGGCCGGCCGGTCGATGGGCTGGCTGGCCGTGGGGATGAGCGTCATGGCGACGCTGTTCTCCTCGAACAGCTTTGTGTTTTATCCGTCGGCCGCGTTCGGCAGCGGTTTGCGGATTGGTCTCTCGCTCATTGCGTTCTCGCTGATGACGCCGGTGGTGATGTGGGTCTTTATTCCGGTCTACGCCCGGCTTGATGTGGAGACCGCCTACGAGTACCTGGAGCGCCGGTTCCACGTTGCGGTGCGAACGCTCGCCAGCGGATTGTTTATCCTGCTGAGGATCGGATGGATGGCCTCGGCGACCTACGCCGCCTCGCTGGTGGTCTCGCGCGTGGCGGGACTGCCGCAAACGCCCGTCATCGTGGGGATCGGCGTGGTCGCCATCGGATACACGATGTTGGGCGGTCTGCGGGCGGTTATGTGGACCGACGTGATCCAGTTCTTCGTCTTCACCACGACGATTATCGCGACGCTGGGACTGGTCTTGGCGCAGAGCGAAATGGGCGTGGGCGAGATCTTTCGGCGATACTTCGACGGCCGCGAAGGGGTGGTCGTCGATTTTGAACTTTCGATGTCGCTGAAGTATGGAAGCTGGGCGATCCTGGTGGGCGTGTTCTTGGAGTCGGTCTCGGCCTTCGGCGCCGATCAGGTCGCGGTGCAGCGGTACCTGGCAGCGCGGTCCGAGCGGACGTCGCAACTCGGGGCGCTCCTCAATCTGGCGGGAATGTGGATCGTAATTCCTGGGCTGCTGCTTATCGGGATCGGGCTGTATTCCCATTTCACCGACCGCCCGCACGAGTTGGGCGCCAGCTCGCTGGCGGAGCTATTGGAGCAGGACCCAAAGATCGCCGACGCGGCCCTGCCGGAGTTCGCCAGGCTCTATTTCCCGCCGGGCCTGGCGGGACTTTTTCTCGCGGCGTTGATGGCGGCCATTATGTCGAGCATCGACTCGGGAATTCACTCGGTCACAACGGCGCTGGTGGTGGACTTTCGCGATCGGCTCCTGCCGGGCCTCAAGCCGGACGACGACCGCGACGACGTGCGGCTGATTCGCCGGTTGCTCGTCGGCGTCGGCGCCGTCTCGGTCACGCTGGCCTGTTTTGTCGGGCCGCTGGGGGACGTGTTCGACATCGGCAAGAAGCTGACCGCCGCGTTCGGCGGGCCGCTCCTGGCGATCTTTATCCTGGCCTTCTTTTCCCGCCGGGCGACCTGGCTGGGCGTTCTGCTGGGCGCGGTGATTGCGGCGTCGGTGACGCTGGTCTTGATGGAGCGGTTCCCGGACTGGTTCTCGGTGTGGTACTGGCCCATCGGCTTTGGAATGGCGATGGTGCTGGGCATGCTCCTGAGCGTTCTGCAACGCCCGCCCGACTCGCCGCTCACGTACTTGGAAATCATGCGGCGGAAATGAGAGGTGATTCTCAATGAAGTATCAGGAATTGAACGCGCGCCGGCTGGCCGGGTTGGATCGGGACGAGATCGTCGTGGTCGTTCCGATCGCCGCCGTCGAGCAGCACGGTCCGCACATGCCCACGGGGACCGATCACATCCTCTGCACGGCGGTGGCGGAGGCGGCCGAGGCGCGGTGTGCGGAGCATGTATTATTGACGCCGACGCTTTGGCTCGGCGCCAGCGCCCATCATCTGCGTTTCGGGGCCACGCTGAGCACCGATCTGAGCACCTACATTGAGACGCTGGGAGACGTGGCCCGGTCGCTCCTGGACGACGACTTTCGCCGGCTTTTCTTTCTCAACGGCCACGGCGGAAATGTCGATCCGATGCGCGTGGCGCTGCGAGAGATTCAGCCTGAGTATCCGGATGCGCTGCTGGCGGGCGGCTCGTATTGGGCCGTGGCGGACGACTTGCTCGCAGGCGTCCTCCAAGGACAACACAAGTTCGTCGGCCACGCCTGCGAATTCGAAACGTCCATGATGCTGCATCTCCGGCCGGACTTGGTGGATCAGGCCGCGCTGGCCGACGCGGGCGAATTGATCCCCGACGCCCTGAACGGCCTCTTCGTCAGCCGCGACATGCGGCAGCGGACGCAGGACGGCTACACGGGACGCCCTGATCTGGCGTCGGCCGAGAAGGGCAAGACGCTCTTCGAGGGAATCGCCGACCGGCTGGTCGAAGTCATTGGACAACTTGCGAGCGAGCCGCTGGGAAGCGAGCATAGGGACTTCCTTTCCTAATCGCGCAGGATGCTTCCTCTTGGCGTGTGGCAACGCACAAACGAACGATGAACCGTCGAACCTTTCTTCAAAGCGGCGCCGCCGCGATCGCCGGCGTGGGACTCGCAGACCTCCGGGCGGACGAAGGTCCCGCCGATCTGGACATCATCGACTGCCATACGCATTTCTACGATCCGACCCGCCCACAAGGCGTTCCGTGGCCGGCCCAAGATTCGCCGCTCTATCGAACGGTGCTTCCCAAACACCTTCGCGAGCAGAAGCAATTTCGTCCGGTGACGGGGACCGTGGTCGTCGAAGCCAGTCCTTGGGTCGAAGACAATGCGTGGCTGCTTGAATTGGCGAAGGACGACCTATTTGTGGTCGGCGTGGTCGGCTGGCTACATCCGGGCGAGCCGGAGTTCGCGAAGCAGCTAAAGCGGTTCGCCGCGAATCCGCTTTTCCGAGGGATTCGCACTTCCGTCCAGTTGCTCAACGGCCTGCTTGAGCGAAACGAACTCTCGAACCTCAAGTTGCTGGCCGATTACGATCGGGCGCTGGACGTGAACGGCGGGCCGGAAACGCCGGACGCAATTGCGCGACTGGCCGCCCGACTGCCCGCGCTGCGCGTGGTGCTGAACCACATCGGCAACGTGCGCATCACGGCCGATGCGCCGCCCCGCGAGTGGCGGCAGGGGATTCAGGCGGCCGCCGACCACGCGCAGGTCTACTGTAAGGTCTCGGCGCTGGTCGAAGGCGCCGCGCGGGACGGCCGAGAGGCGCCGCAAGAGATGGAGTTTTATCGACCTTACCTCGATGTGGTCTGGGACGCGTTCGGCGACGAGCGCGTCATCTACGGCAGCAACTGGCCCGTTTCGGACCGGGCCGCCGATTACTACACCGACCAGCGGATCGCGCTGGAGTACGCATTCGAGAAAGGCGAAGCGGCAACGCGAAACTTCTGCTCTCGCAACGCCCGACGCGCGTACCGATGGATCGACCGGCCGGGACGCCGCTCATGACGCTCGACCCATCGCGTCAATCTGTCAGAAATTCCATCCGTCGCGGTGGATTACGCCAGAATCTCGTTGACAACGCGAGCTGTGCGGCCGGCGGTGACCGTCTGCTCCTGGCCATTGTGGCGGAAGATTAATTTGTTCCAGTCGAGACCGAACAGGTGCAGCAGCGTGGCCTGGTAGTCGTTGGGCGTGACGACGTTCTCAACTGCCCGGTGCCCGAACTCGTCGGTGGCGCCGAAGGTCATGCCCGGCTTAACGCCGCCGCCGGCCAGCCAGATGCTGAAGCCCTGCCCGTTGTGGTCACGGCCGTTCTTCTCGGGCGAGCCCTGGTTTTGCGTGACCGGCAGGCGTCCGATCTCGCCGCCCCAATGCACGATCACCTCGTCCAGCATCCCGCGCTGCTTCAGGTCCATGACCAGCGCCGCGGAAGGCTTGTCGGTCCGGCGGCAGACGGCCGGAAGCGCGGTGGAAAGATTGCTGTGGTTATCCCAGGGCTGGCCCGCCAGGAACAGTTGCACGAAGCGCACGCCGCGCTCCACCAGCCGCCGGGCGATCAGGCAGCGCGCGCCGTACTCGCGCGTGGCTGGATCGTTCAACCCGTACAGTTCGTGGGTTGCTTTCGTCTCCTGAGAAATGTCCAGCGCCTCGCGGGCGGCGGTCTGCATGCGGGCCGCCAGTTCGTAGCTGGCGATCCGCGCCTCCAGGTCGGCTTCGCCGGGGAATCGCTCGGCGTGGTTGCGGTTGAGGGCTTGCAGGAAATCGAGGTTCTGCCGCTGCGGCCCGCCTTGCAGATGAGGCGGCGGGTCGAGGTTCAAAATCCGCGGCTCCTTCGGCCGCAACACC
>JAHWKS010000459.1 GCA_019347795.1 Planctomycetota bacterium
CTGACGGACTGTTGGCAAGGCCGCGTGTCGCAGGTGCTGGACGAGCTCCGCCGTTGGCAAGCGTTGCATCCCTCGCCGCCGGACGAAAAGTTATCCGACAACGACGGCCGCGCGATCGTGAGCGCGGCCATCACCTATCTGAGCAATAATGCATCGCGGATGAATTACCCCAAGTATCGCCAGACCGGGTTGCCCGTCACGTCCGCGATGGTGGAGTCGTTGGTGAAGGGGTTCAACTATCGGGTGAAGGGAACGGAGAAAGCGTGGAATCGCGGGAACCACGAGCGTGGTTGCGAGCCGATCCTCGAGGTCCGAAACGCAGTCCTGTGCGACGACCGCGACCGACTCAGCGACTTCATCCTATCCCGCCCCGGCTGCGCGTTTTATCGCCCTTCCACCGCCAAACACGCCAGTGCATCAAAGGCTACCGCCGCCTAAAAAACAATTATCCGAATGCACCCGCCTCACTTTGTGACGAAATTCACCAGCCGGCCGGGGACGACAATTGCCTTCACTACCTGCTGATCGGCCAGCAGCTCTTTGATCCGCTCGTCGCTGCGAGCGGCCTGCTCCAGCTCGTCCTTGCCCAGGTCGGGCGAGACGAGGATCTTCGCCCGCAGCTTTCCCTTGATCTGCACGGGAATCTCCACCTGCTCGTCGCGGGCCAGGGCTTCATCGAACTGCGGCCACGGCTCGTAGGCCAGCGACTTGTCGTGCCCCAGCACCCGCCACAGCTCCTCGGCGATGTGGGGCGCGTACGGGGATAACAGCAGCACGAATTCTGACATGCACGACTTGGGCCGGGTCTGCTCGCGCGTGAAGTGATTTACGAACTCCATCATCCGCGCAATTGCGGTGTTGAAGCTCATCCCGGCCGTGTCGCGGGTGACCGCCTGGATCGTCTTGTGCAACACGCGGCTCTGCTCCTCAGTCGGCGCTTCATCGACCACGGCGGCGTGGAGCTGCAGCTCCTCGGCCCGTTCATCGACGATCATCCGCCACGCGCGGTCCAGGAAGTTTCGCACGCCGTTCACCCCCGCCATGCTCCACGGCTTGGAGGCCTCCAGCGGTCCCATGAACATCTCGTACAGCCGCAGGGCGTCGGCGCCGTATTCACGCACGACCTCATCCGGGTTCACGACGTTTCCGCGGCTCTTGGACATCTTGTCCGCCTTCGCCGTGAGCGGAATGTCCGTCCCCGCGACGTAAGTCACGCCCTTGCGTTTCTCGATCTGCTCCTCGCGGAGATCGGTGGTTTCCGCCGCGTCATCGGATTTGTTGACGAGGATGTAGGAAACCTTGCCCTCATCCCCCTCGACGCGAACGCCTTGAATCCCCTTCTCGGCCAGCGCAGCCTGCGACGCCTCGTACGCTTCGGCCGAGACATGGAACTGCGGCTCGCCCAGGATCATGCCCTGGTTGACCAGTTTCTGAAACGGCTCGGGCGTGCTCACGTAGCCGCGGTCGTAGAGCACCTTGTGCCAGAAGCGGGCGTAGAGCAGGTGCAGCACCGCGTGCTCGGCGCCGCCGACATACAGATCGACCGGCATCCACGCCTTCTCTTTGGCCGGATCGACGAAGCCCTTGTCGTTCCGCGGGTCGATGAACCGCAGGTAGTACCAGCACGAGCCGGCCCACTGCGGCATCGTATTCGTCTCGCGACGGTAGCGTCGGCCGTCGATCTCGACATACAGCCACTCCTCCGGCGCCTTGGCCAGCGGCGGTTCAGGCCGGCCGTGCGGCTTGTAGTTTTCCAGCTTCGGCAGATCGACCGGCAGGTCCTGCGGGTCGACGGCTCGCAGCAGTCCCGTCGGCTCGCCGCGTTCGTCCAGCTCGTGCAGGATGGGGAACGGCTCGCCCCAGAACCGTTGCCGGCTGAAGAGCCAGTCGCGCAGCTTATAGTTCACTGCCTTTCGCCCCAGTCCGCGGTCGGCCAGGTCGTCGGTGATGGTCGTCTTGAACTCCGCGGTGGTCAGGCCATCGTAGCTTCCCGAGTGCACCGCGACGCCCTGTCCCGCGAAGCACTCCTCGCCCGCCAGCACCAGGTCGCGATCCACGTCGGGCGATTTGCCCGGATCGACCACCGCCGTGATCGGCAATCCGAACGTCTTGGCGAACTCGAAGTCCCGCTCGTCATGCGCCGGCACCGCCATGATGGCCCCGGTCCCGTAGCTGATCAGCACGTAGTCGGCGACCCAGATCGGAATGTCCTTGCCGTTCACCGGGTTCACCGCGTACGAGCCGGTGAACACGCCGGTCTTCTTCTTGGCCAGCTCGGTCCGCTCCAGGTCGCTCTTACCGGCCGCCTTTTGGCAGTACGTCTCGACCGCCGGCTTGTGCTCGGTGGTCGTCAGCCGCTCGACGAAAGGATGCTCGGGGGCGATCACCACGTACGTGGCGCCGAACAGCGTGTCGGGCCGCGTGGTGTAGACGCGCAGGACGTCGTCGCCGGGCTTCTTGGGGAGCTCGCCCTTGCCGCGTTGTTTCTCCCACGAATCAAACTCGTCTTTTGGCCCGATGTAGAAGTCAACCTCCGCCCCCGTGCTGCGGCCGATCCAGTTGCGCTGCAGCAGCTTGATCCCTTCGGACCAATCGACCGATTCCAAATCCCGCTCCAGCCGGTCGGCGTAGGCGGTGATTCGCAGCATCCATTGCCGCAGCGGGATCCGCTGCACGGGGTGGCCGCCGCGTTCGCTCTTGCCGTCCACCACCTCTTCGTTCGCCAGCACGGTGCCCAGGGCGGGACACCAATTCACCAGCGCCTCCGCCTGATACGCCAGGCGATGCTCATCCTGATACCGCCGCACCGCCTCGCTCCCCTGCTCGTGCACGTCATCCGGGATCGGCAGCTCGGCGATCGGCCGGCCTTTCTGCGACTGCTCGTCGAACCACGTGTCGAACAGCACCAGGAAGATCCACTGCGTCCAGCGGAAGTATTCCAGGTCGGTGGTGGCCAGCTCCCGGGACCAGTCGAAGCTGAAGCCCAGCATCTTCAACTGCCGGCGGAACGTGGCGATGTTCTTCTCGGTGGAAACCCGCGGCGGCGTGTTCGTCTTGATGGCGTGCTCTTCGGCCGGCAGGCCGAAGGCGTCGAAGCCCATTGGGTGCAGCACGCACTTGCCCCGCATCCGCTCGAACCGGCTGACGATGTCGGTCGCCGTGTACCCTTCCGGATGCCCCACGTGCAGCCCGTCGCCGCTGGGATAGGGGAACATATCCAGCACGTACAGCTTCTCGCCCCGCGGCATCTCGGGCGTTTTGAAGGTCTGATTCTCCTCCCAGTGCTTCTGCCAGCGAGGCTCGATATCAGCGGGGTTATAACGAGGCATGGAATCGCAAGATACGGAGGCGAAAGGCGCCAAGGCGGGCGCCGCGAACGCCGCTCATATTACCGGCTCAGCGCCGCATTCGATAGGACGGTCGCCGTCCGCTGCTGGTTCGGTCACCCGCCCGCTTTCGCGTTCGGGTTAGTTGCGCGTCGTAGAGACAGCTTCCTTGGCCGTCTGCTGAAAGTCCTCCCAGCGCCGGCGCCATTCCTCCTCGAGTTGTTGAACCTTCTCGGGATGCGTTTTCGCGAGATCATTCGTCTCGGCGCGATCGATGCTCAGGTCGAACAACTCCCACGGCTCGTCTTCCGCCGCGACGAGTTTCCAGTCGCCGACGCGGATGGCGCGGTTCCCTTCGTGCAGCCACCAGAGATAATCGCGAGGGAGATCGAACGCGCGCAGAAAGCTCCTGCCCGGGCGGGGCGGTCCGCCGGCAGTCGCGGCGTCGAGTTGGATGTCGGCGATTTCGAGAATCGTGGGCACAAGGTCAATTACGTGTCCCGGCGTGCGCCGCAGTTGGCCCCGATCCTGAATCTTCGCGGGCCAGTGGACGATGAGCGGCGTGGCGATCCCGCCCTCGTGAACCCAGGTCTTGTGACGGCGGAACGGCGCGTTGGCGACGGTGGACCAGCCGGGACCGAGGCAGAGGTAGGTTTCCGCCGAGCCGGGCGCGGCGGCGGGGTCATGGCCGTCGTCGCGGACCATGATCTCGGCGCTGGCGCCGTTGTCGGAGAGGAAGAAGATCAGCGTGGTCTCGAAGGCGCCCATCTCGCGAAGCTGATCGAGCACCCGGCCGATCTCGCGATCCATGCGGTCGATCATCGCCGCGTGAATGGCCATCTTCGTCGCTTGGAACTCGCGCTGCTCGCCGGTCAACTCCTCCCACGGCAGCGGCCGATTCACCTCGCCCGGCCCCAGCGTCTTCAGCGCCTCGGGGAAGTGATAGGGAGGTCCCACATCGCGCTCGACATCCGACAGCACGCCTTCAATCAACTTCATGTCCTGCTGGCGGCGCCATCGCTCGGCTCGGACTTCCTCCCAATCTCGTTGATACACGTCGCGATAGCGGTCGATGTCCTCCTCGAGCGCATGCAGCGGAAAATGCGGAGCGGTGAACGCGAGGTAATGAAAGAACGGCCGATCGGCATGCTTCGCCGCGTGCTCCTTAAGACACTTCACGGCGTGATCCGCGATGGCGATCGTGCCGTAGTAGTCGGCGCCGGGCTCAACCGGCGGGAGCTTCTGGTCGTCCTCGTAGTGGACCTTGGGATTGAAGAAGCGTCCCTGATCTTGCAGCAGATAGGAGCGATCGAACCCGCCTTCCAGCGGCATTCCATCGACGTGCCACTTTCCCGAGTGATAGGAGCGATAGCCGGCCGGCGCCAGCAGTTCCGGGAGCAGCGGCGCCCAATCGGGACGCACTCCCCGCCCGCCGCTGGGAACGCCGGGGACCGCGTCCCGCCGCACCTGTTGAGCATAGTAGCCGGTGAGTAGCGCCGCCCGCGTCGGCCAGCAGCGAGCGGTGTTGTAGAACTGCGTGAACCGCAATCCGCCCGCCGCCAGCGAGTCGAGGTTCGGCGTGGCGATCTCGCCGCCGTAGCACCCCAGGTCCGAGAACCCCAGATCATCGGCAAGAATCACAAGCACATTCGGCCGCTCAACAGCCTCCGCGCCGCAGGCGAAGATGAGCAGAATCGCGGCGATGATGAATCCGCTAACTCGCATGAAACGACACCTAAAGTGGGAGTGACGCAGCGGGGCCGCTTGGCCATCGTTGCTTCGCCGCCTCTTCGTCCTCGTCGGCCACGTCGGCAGCGATTTCATCCGGATGCTCGTACGCGTAAGCGAGAGCGTCGTGAACGTCCGCCGGTTTCAGGTGCGGGTATTGTTGCACAATCTCCTCGACGGTCATGCCTTGCCGGTAACACGTCAGGATGACACTCACACGAATCCGCGTGCCGGCGACAACCGCCCTTCCGCCGCAGCGATCGGGACCTTCTCGATGTTGCGGTAATCGACCTCGGCCATCAATACATCTCCGGCTCTTCCAGATACGTGTAGCCGCGGAGGGCGTCTTCGTAGAAGCGGAGGAGGCGGCCGGCTTCCTCCCCTGGGTGAGGAGGAGCGCCGCCGCCCTGCG
>JAHWKS010000460.1 GCA_019347795.1 Planctomycetota bacterium
AGTGCAGATGCCCGTGCTGGTTGCTGTGGCCGTCGTCCTTCAAAGAAAACCAGGCGGAGCTGAAGCGGCAGGCGGAGATCGTGGCCGCCATCGGCGAAGTGCTCAAGCAGGAGGGAATGGAGGACGCCGGCGACAGTGACTACGAAGGCTACAGCGACATGATGAAGGACGCCGCCCTGGAGATTGTGCAGGCGATCAAGGACGACAACCAGGAAGCCGCCGCCAAGGCCGCCGGCCAGATCGGCCAGGCATGTAGCACCTGCCACGAGTCGTACCGCGGTTAAACGTAGAAGGGGTCGGGGAGGTTTTTCGGCCCGACATCCTGCGACAATCAATACATGATGGCCGAAAAACCACCCCGACCCCGCCCCGCCGATGCCATGCTTCGCCCGCTCTACTTCGACGAACTTCAAGTCGGCGCCCGCTGGGAAAGCCGGGCGCGGACGATCACCGAGGCGGACGTAGTGAACTTCGCCTGCATCACCGGCGACTTCGATCCGCTCCACGTCGATCACGAATACGCCCGCCAGACACCCTTCCGCAAGCCGATCGCCCACGGCCTTCTCGGTCTGTCCTGGATGGCGGGCCTGAGCACCACAGCCCCCTACGTGAAGACTGCCGCGTTTGTCGCCATCCGCGATTGGCGGTTCCTGCAGCCGGCGTATATCGGCGACACGGTCCACGTCGTCACCGAAGTAACCGAACTCACCCCCCGCGGCCGCAAGCGCGGCCAAGTCATCTGGCGCCGAAAACTGGTAAACCAGGCAGGAACCGTGCTGCAGGAAGGCGTCCTGGAAACGCTCGTCGAGACGACGCCCAAGACGCCGAATGACTAGCAAGCAAAGTCACCGCTACGCTGCGAAGGAGGAGATGCAATGGGGACATTCTGCTTTTCCGAATGGACAACGATCGGAATATTCTGCCTCCGGGGGCAATGCGGTGGCGATATTCTGCTTTCCCGAACGCCGCGAGCGCTGATGGGAGCGTTTGCGACTCTTGCCGCCTGATGATCGACACCAAAATGCATTGCGAAGTAGAATGCGTCTAGGAGGATCGAATCATGCCCCTGCGCGATCATTTCCATCCGCCGCTCGACGATGTCGCGTCGTGGGAAGAATTGCACGGACAATGGCCGGCCACGATCGTCCAGCAATTACGAAAAAAACTTCCGGCGGGGTACGTCGCCGGGCCGCGCGTCCATGCGGGCGCGCAGGTGGAAATCGACGTCGCCGCCTACGAGAAGGACGACATGGCGTCGAGCTTGGACGCGGGGGGCGCAGCGGGGACGGCCGTGTGGGCCCCGGCCGCCCCGTCCGTGGCGGTGGAAACGGAACTGCCCGATTACGACGAGTACGAGGTCCGCGTCTACGACGCCCGGCGGGGCCGGCGTTTGGTGGCGGCCATCGAGATCGTCAGCCCGGCGAACAAAGACCGGCCGGAGAGCCGCAACTCCTTCATCGCCAAATGCGCCGCCCTGCTTCAGAAGGGGGTGGCTGTCAGCATCGTGGACCTGGTGACGATTCGTCATTTCAATCTTTACGCCGACCTTCTGGCATTCATCGGGCACCGCGATTCCACACTGGGCGCCGAGCCGCCGCCGATCTGCGCCGCGTCGTGC
This sequence comes from Planctomycetota bacterium, assembly GCA_019347795.1. Lineage (GTDB taxonomy): Bacteria > Planctomycetota > Planctomycetia > Pirellulales > Pirellulaceae > JAHWKS01. The sequence continues at coordinate 1,619 of JAHWKS010000460.1, forward strand.
CGCTGGCTGCGAAAGGGGGATCGGGCCATACTTGAAACCTGGTCGCATGCGCTGGCCGTCGGCCATCCGCTGCCGACGCTGCCGCTCTGGCTGACGGAAGTCCGCGTCGTGCCGCTCGACCTGGAACAGAGTTACGAGCAGGCGTGCGACGATCTCAACATTTCATGAGACGACACGCTTCGCCGCACGATGATTGAAATTGACGAGCGAGGCCGCGTCGGCAACATCGCTGCGGGTCCGATTATCTCGAGGCGGCTATGCGCCGCGTGAGATTTTCGCCCACCGGTCCATTTTCGCCTTCGCGGCGCCGTTGTCGATGGAGGCGGCGGCGGCCTGAGCGCAGGCGGCGGGGGAGTTGTCTCGGCCGAGCGTCCAGAGGGCGGCGGCGGCGTTGAGGATCACGATGTCGCGAGGCGGACCCGGCTCGCCCTCCAGCACGCGGCGGACGAGGGCGGCGCTTTCGGGCGGCGTCTCCGCCGTGAGCGAGTCGCGGCCGTCGCGGGAAGTCGCCAGGCCGAAGTCTTCCGGCGTCCAGGTGAATTCGCCAAGCTGGCCCGACTTCGCCTCGATAGCGCGGGTCGGGGCGAAAAGCGATACTTCGTCGAGCCCGTCTTCGCCGCACACGACGATCGACCGTTCGCCTCCCAAGAGCCGCAGGGCGCCGGCCAGGAGGTCTTGCAGCTCCGGCTTCCCTGCGCCGACGAGCTGATAGGGCGCGCAGGCCGGGTTCGCCAGCGGACCGAGGAGATTGAAGATCGTCGGGAAGCCCAGCGCCCGGCGGACCGGCGCCACGTGCTTCATCGCCGGGTGGAGGCCGGGGGCGAAGCAGAAGCAGAGGCCGACTTCGTCCAGACACCGCCCCACGGTTTCCACCGGCGCCTCGACGTTGACGCCCAACTCGATGAGCACGTCGGCCGAGCCGGACTTGCTGGTGATGCGGCGATTGCCGTGCTTGGCGACCGCGGCGCCGGCCGCCGCGGCCACGATCGCCGCGGCGGTGCTGATGTTGAAGGTGCCCGAGCCGTCGCCGCCGGTCCCGCAAGTGTCGAGCAAGTCCGTGCGGCGCGTGGGGATGCAGGTCATGTGCTTGCGCAGCGCGGCCGCCGCCCCCGCCACTTCCTCGACGCTCTCGCCCTTGTGGTGCAGGGCCGTGAGCAGCATCGCGATCCGCTGCTCGTCGGTTTCGCCGCGCATGATGGAGTCGATGACGGCGGTCATCTCATCCATCGCGAGCGACTCGCCGCCGGACACGCGGCCAAGGTAAACGTCGAAGTCAGGCATGGGAGTGCGGAGTGCGGAATGCGGAATGCGGAATGAAAGACCCGGTGGCGGAGTCGGTTAGCGGCGGGGCTTGCCCCGCGCGAGCGCGGGCGAACAACTCGCTCGTGCGGCTTCGTTGTGCGAGCCGGCGCAGCATACGGATCTCCGACGTCATCCAGGTTGTGTGGACCACTTTGCTCGCCGAGATACCGATCGTACGCCTCGCGCAGGCGCCGCAACCGCTCATCGTAGCCAGCGACCACGGTCGCGAGGTGCTCGTACTCCCCGAGCCAAAAGTCGAGATTCGCGATGTAGCCCGCAAACTGCTCCGGCTGCGTCGTCGTCGCCCGCTCCAACACACTGGCTAATGCCTCGCCGATTTCGATCAGGTAGTGGGACATGCAAACAGGTAGTGGGACATGCAAAGGCTTATGGATCGGTCAAATTCGGCGCCCATAGTCCTGGGTCGATTTCGGGCGATTGGCCGGAGGCGGGGTAGGTGGACTGCACGGCTTCGTGCAGTTGCTCTGAGAGCTTTGCGATCGTCGCTTCGTGGGCGGGGTCGCCGGCGAGGTTGGTTATCTCATTTGGGTCGGACTGATGGTCGTAGAGTTCGCGGCCCTCGCGGCCTTCGTCCCATTCGGTGTATCGCCAGCGGGGCGTGCGGAGGCTGTAGCCGAAGAACGCGCCGCCGGCGCGCCGTCCGCGTCCGCGTCGCACCTGCGTAAGCGCCCAGCCGCGGCCTTGAATCGAGGAGTCTTGGAGCATCGGCGCCAGGCTTTGTCCTTGTAGATTGTCCGGAGCGGTGACTCCGCACAACTCGGTGAGCGTCGGATAGAGATCGATCAGCCCCACCGGCGCTGTGACGACCGAGCCGGCTTTTGCGGCGCCGGGGGCGACGATCAAGAGCGGCACGCGGGCGCTTTCCTCGAACAGGCTCATCTTCTGCCACAGGCCGTGCTCGCCCATGTGGTAGCCGTGATCGCTGGTGAAGACGATGATTGTGTTGTCGGCCAAGCCCAACCGATCGAGCGAGTCCACGACGCGTCCCACCTGGGCGTCCATGAAGCTGATGCTGGCGTAGTAGGCCTGCTTGCACTCGCGGCGCAGCTCATCGGTGAGCTTGTCCTGCTCCCGCTTGTAACTGGCCAGTCCCGGGGGCGGGACGTCCGCCTGATCTTCTGCGACGCCCTCGATGAGCGGCATCTCCGAAACCGGATACTCGTCAAAGTACGGCCGCGGCGCCACGTAGGGTGTGTGCGGACGGAAGTAGCCGACCGCCAGAAAGAACGGCCGATCCTTTCGCTGAGCACATCGCTCAAGCACCCATTCGGCGTCAATGGCCATCATGCCGTCGGTGTGCTGGTCGTCCCCTTTCGGCGAGGCAAACCAGCTCAACGTCCCGCCGAACTGGCCGGGCGTGAGCGTGAAGATCTTCGGCTCTTCCTCCAGGCGATCGACGCCCGCCGGGTTCAACTCCAGCTCCCACGAGCCCGGATCGTCGTGCCCGTTGGTCCCCACCGACTTGGGCACGTTGTAGTGATACAGCTTGCCGATCCGCGCGGCGAAGTAGCCTTCCAGGCGGAACGCCTGCGAGAGGCTGTGATGCGACGGGATCGTCTGCCGGAAGATCTGCTGGTTTGCGTGGATGCCCGTGCTGTTCGGGTACAGCCCGGTAAGCATCGAATTGCGGCTCGGCCCGCAAAGCGGGTACTGGCAGTAGGCCCGCTCGAACCGCACGCCGCGCTCGGCCAGGCGATCGATGTTCGGCGTCTTCGCCCGCGGATCGCCGTAGCAGCCGAGGAAGTTGTTGAGGTCATCGGAGATGATGAACAACACATTCGGCCGCTGCTTCTCGGCGGCGGAGGACGCATCAACCCCGGCGGCGATAACGCCGAGAAACAGGATGACGTGAAGAACAGGAGCGAGTTTCATGGCTGTCACATTTCTGCAGGAAGTTAAGGATCCCCTGTCGCGACGGCGTCCCGATCGGCCGCGGCAGTCTCGGCGAGCAGTCGCTTCAGCTCGGCAACGCGGTCGGGATGCTCCTCCGAAAGCTCGTTCTGTTCGTTGGGATCGCGGGCCAGATCGAACAACTCGACCTTCTCATCGGCGCCCTCGTGGACCACGAGCTTCCAATCGCCGTGCCGCAAGGCCGCCGAACGGAAACCGACTCCCGCCCAGTACAGGGTTCTTGGTTTGGGCGATTCCCCGCCGGAAATCAGCGGCCAGACATCCTGCCCGTCCCATTTCAGGTTGCGGGCGGGACGATAGCCGGCGAGTCGGCAAAGGCTCGGCATCCAGTCAATGACATGCACCGGCGCCTCGAGCACTCCCGGTTTCAGCCGGGCGGGCCAGTGGACCAGAGCCGGCACACGAATGCCGCCCTCATAGAGCTGGGCCTTCCGGCCGCGGAGCGGAAGAGTGCTTCCTCCCGCCCGGCCGGCGGGATACGTCCCCGGATACTTCGGATCGTCATTGCGGACGTTCGGAATGGCCCCGTTGTCGCTGAAGAACACGACCAGCGTTTCGTCCCGCTTGCCGGTCCGCTCCAGGGCGGCGAGGATCTTTCCAATCGAGTCGTCCA
>JAHWKS010000461.1 GCA_019347795.1 Planctomycetota bacterium
TGGGGACGATGTTCCCCCCGCCGTCCTTGTTCTGCCGCACGCGGAAGCCGTTGCGATCGGACCGCTCGTTGTGTCCGCGGCCGAACCAGACGAACCGGTGGTTGTCGCTGTAGTCGCGCGGGAACTGGAACTGGTGCGGCGGGGGGAAGCAGGCCACGGCGCCGCCGGCCGACTCGGCGACAATCGCGCGATGCCGCACCGCCAGCGGCTGATCCGAGCCGTTCGCATTGGCCGGCGCCTGCCGCATCCGGCCCTCCGTGTCCATCCACACAAAGCGGCGCCAGTTCGGCTCATCGCACAACAGGCCGGCGTCGTAGATGATCGCCAGGCGATCCTCGTCGGTCGTCGCGACGGCGTCCATCCGCAGCAGGCGGCAGTCGGCGTAGAGCGTCAGCTCCAGCGAGCCGGTGAAAGGCCCGACCGTCAGCGTGTCCAGCGAAATCACCGCGCGGCGATGCTGGCTGGAGACGCGCACCCGCTCCAGGTCGAGCTGCGATACGTACGTCTCGTGCGGCCGGTGATGCGGGTTGTCGAAAAACACCTGCCACTTCTGCTCCGGCGGCTTTCCCGGCGGGACGTTCCGGCTGCCGACCGTGACGAACACCGCCGGATCGGCGTCTTTGATGATCGGCTCAATGGCCGCGGCGGCATCGCGGGTGACACCGAGCTGCTCGATCAGCGATTCGCCCTGTCGAAGGTTCAGCACCAGCCGTCCGAACTCGCCTTCAGCGATCGGCCACACCGCGTGAAGTTGGTCGCCTTCCTGGCGGATATCGATTCCGCACTCCGGCGCATACGCCGACGTATCGACGGGCGTCTCGCCCCGTGCGGCGCCGGCCAACATGCCGCAAATTAGAAATGTCAGAAGCTGGTCGCGGACTCGCATCATAATTACTCCCGCGGGGGATGTTGAACGTTCCGCCAACATTATCAACATCGCGTCTGGACCGCAATCTTTCGCGAGAGGCGAATGCGGCGGCTGGTCGCTTGGCGAGCGGCGTCTTCCTGCGGTACATTGACCGTTCCGCTCCCGCGACAGGATGTTGTCTCTCGGTTATGCCCCACCCGCCGCAGCTTTCGCTTTCCGGCAAGGAAATTGTGGTCACGGGCCGATTCGCCTCGATGACGCATCCGGAGCTGCGGTCGCGGATCGCCCAGCAGGGAGGCCGCTGGCGCCGCGAGGTGACCGGCGCCACGCAGATCGTCGCCGTCGGACATGACGCCGCCGCCTTCAACTCCAGCGGCGGACTGACCCGCAATCTCGCCCGCGCGCTGGAGCTGCGGGAGAGCGGTCTGGCGGTCGTCACCGAAGACGACCTGCTTCGCATGTTGGGGCTCGAGGCGGACGGCGATGCGATTCGCCGCACATACTCGCTGCTCGACCTGGCCCGGCTGCTCAAGCTCCCCGGCCGCACGCTGCGGGCGTGGGCCGAGCGTGGCTTAATTCAGCCGGTGGAGCATCGCGACGGCCTGCCGTTCTTCGACTTCGCCCAGGCCGCCGCGGCGCGTTCGATTTGCGGACTTCTGGCCGAGGGCGTCACGCCCGCGAAGCTCCGCCGCGGGTTGCTGCAAGTGCGGGCGTGCCTGCCGGAGCTGGCGTCGGTGGCCGCGCACCTCACCGTGCTCCAGTGGACGGGGCGGCTCGCGCTTCGCAGCCGCAACGGCCGGCTGATGCAGCTCAACGGGCAACTGCTGCTTGATTTGCAAGCTCACGAGGCGGATGACCCGCTGCTCATTTACACGCCTTGCCCGGAGACCGTCGAGGAGCTGTTCGAGCGGGCTCTCGCCTTGGAGGATCAGGGCCGCTTCGCCGAAGCGGCCGAACTCTATCGCCGCGCCTCGACCGAAGACCCGCACGACCCGGTGCTGCACTTCAACCTGGGAAACGTCCTTTACGGCGGGCAGCAGATGGAGCAGGCCGCGGACTGCTATCGCCGTGCGGTGGAGCTGGACGCGAGCTACGTCGAGGCCTGGAACAATCTGGGGAACGCCCTGGCCGAGCTTGAGCAATGGGAGGAATCGCTGGCGGCGTTTGAAACGGCGCTCCGGCACGCTCCCGACTATCGCGAGGCGCACTTCAACCTGGCGGAGACCCACCATTTTCTCGGCCGGCAGGACGCCGCCCGCCGCCACTGGCAAAAGTGCTTGCAGGCCGGCGCCGACGACGCGCTGGCGCGAAGCGCCCTGGATCGGCTTCGCGCCGTCCTCAAGGCGCCATGACTCGCTTCCGTGCCGCCTTGATGTTCTGGGCGCCGCCGGGGCATAATTCCATAGAGTATGTCCGGCAGTCCAATTCACGAGCCGCTCACGGGACTAATCCTGCAAGGCGACCGCATCGTGGGCGGCGTGAAGCTGCCCAACCCGCCCGAGGCGTTCATTCACGAATTCAACCGGCTGTACGAGCGTGCGGGGCTGCGCGTGGTGAGGAATTCTCGACCGCAATCGGAAGGCTTTAGCTCGAATGTTAGAGCGAGCTTTGAAGTTGGGCCTGATCGATTTTCCTCGGCACAATGAGTTATCGGAGACGATTGCGGCGTTGTAACCTCGGACCAATCCGAAACGATCGGTTCGCTGCGACACATGCAAGAGGACAATCCATATCTGGCGCCTCCCTCGCGAGCGCGTCCGCCGCGACTGCGACGCGTCGGCCTGTTGCACAGGTTGACTATGACGCCTTACGAATCATTTCTTCGCGACGCCTGGGCAAAGCGGCCAAAGACCCCTCGGGATAAGTTCTACGACCGCTTTTATTCAGGCTCCGGCATCGATCAGGCCATACCCCGCCGACTTCTGGACGCCCTGGAAAACGCTCTCGGGGAAAGCCTGGACGCGCTGCATCCTTCCGATAATCTTTTGTTCGGATTCGAAGGCGTCAACTTTGCAGACATCTTATATCGCCTGGAGCGTGTATTTGCAGTTCAACTTCCAGTAGAAACCATCCCGGTAGAGATCGACGGAACCGTCGACTCGCTCATTCGCGCCATCGCCCGCAGGCTGGACGCGTAGCAATCGTGTTCGATTCTCACGAGACCATCCGGAAACGACGGGGCTGCACCAGTTTGTCATTGCCCGCGATCCGATTTACCATATCGATAACCTCGGCGCCGCTGCCCAGCCGGGAACCATCGTCGCCGGGGACGATCTCTCGCTGACTGTCGATCCTGATACCGAGGAAATCAGCGAAGTGCTTCGCGGCCAGTGATCCTTCCTCATTCCTCACTCCTCTTACTTGTCACACTCATGAAACGTCCGTCTGCTTCTTGCTCTGTGCTGCTGATCGCGGTTATCGCCGTGGCCTCGTGGAGCAATCAGATTGCCGGCGCCGCGGAAGCCTCGAAGCCGAACATCGTCATCGTGCTCGCCGACGATCTCGGCTATGCCGACGTGGGATGCTACGGCGGCAAGATCGAAACTCCGCACATCGACCGCGTGGCGGCCGAGGGGATGCGGTTCACCGATGCGCATTCCACGTCGTCGGTCTGCTCGCCCACGCGGTACGGCCTGTTGACCGGACGGTACAACTGGCGGTCGAAGCTGAAGCGGGGCGTGCTGGGGGGTCTCAGTCCGCGGCTGATCGAGCCGGGGCGGATGACGCTCGCCTCCATGCTCCAGGACGAAGGCTACTACACCGCCTGCGTCGGCAAGTGGCATCTCGGGATGGACTGGGTCGTGAAGCCAGGCAAAGAGGTTTCGGAGCTGAGCATCGAGCCGCGGGAGCAGGTGTTTAACGTCGACTATTCAAAGCCGATCAGCAACGGCCCGAACAGCGTCGGATTCGACTACTATTTCGGCATCAGCGCGTCGCTCGACATGGTCCCGTACACGTTTATCGAGAACGATCGCGTCACGTCGCTGCCGACGGAAGACCGCGAATTTCTGATGATGCACGGCCGGGAGAACGGCGGGCGGACGCGGAAAGGCCCCACGGCGCCCGACTTCCACGCCGACGACGTGCTGCCGGCGGTGGCCCGCAAGTCGTGCGAGATCATCGCCGAGCGGGCCGAGGCGGCTCGCGACGGCAATCCCTTCTTTCTCTATGTCCCGCTCGCCTCGCCGCACACGCCGATCCTTCCCACCTCCCCCTGGCAGGGAAAGAGCGGCATGAACCCCTACGCCGACTTCGTGATGCAGAGCGATGCCGCCATCGGCGATATGCTGGCGGCGCTCGATGAGCATGGGCTGGCCGAGAACACGCTCTTCATCGTGACCAGCGACAACGGCTGCTCGCCGCAGGCGAAGTTCGCCGAGCTGGCCGAGCACGACCATCATCCCAGCGGCCCCTTGCGCGGCCACAAGGCGGATCTGTTTGAAGGCGGCCACCGCGTGCCGTTCATCGTCCGCTGGCCGGGTGAAGCGGCGCCGGGAAAGACGAACTCGCAACTTGTGTCGCTGGTGGACGTTATGGCCACCATCGCCGAGGTGCTCGGCCGCGCCAACGCCGCCGAGGACAGTATCAGCTTCGCCGCCGCCCTCCGCGGCGAAGAGGGCGGGCGGGAGCATCTTGTGTCGCACTCGGTGCACGGCTCGTTCGCCATCCGCCGCGGCCCCTGGAAGCTGCTGTTGTGCCCCGACTCCGGCGGCTGGAGCGCCCCGCGCCCCGGCAGCAAGCAAGCGAAGGAGCTCCCGCCGGTGCAGCTTTATCATCTGGAAGACGATCTCGGCGAGCAAAACAATCTCCAAAATCGCGAGCCGGAGAAAGTGCAGGAGCTGACGTCGCTCTTGGAGAAGCTCGTCGCCGACGGCCGCAGCACTCCCGGCCCCAAGCAGCAGAATAACGGCTCGGTCGATATTCGCACGGGGATGCGATGAGAACTGGCACAGTCTGATACCAAAATTTGCCCTAGCAGGATTAACGACGTGGCTTGCGACAAGCACCGCTCAATAGGTGAGCCAATATCGAACATCGTAGCGTGCCTGACCGCTGTAGTGCTTCTGCTCGGTGGGCTGCTCGCAATTGGCGCTTCAGGCGACCTTCTTTACCGTACCGCCGACAGTAAGGCTCCAATAATGTCGGGTGCTACGTCCGCGGGTAGAGAAGTGATCACGTCACACGAACTTATTATTCATGGGTGGCGAATTAACCGCGATTCATTATGGCTTGGCTTAGCATCGGGTGGAGTTGCTGTTGTTGTGGGATTAGTAGTCGCTGGCCTCTGGCTCGGAGGCGACTACAGGAAACATGCTACTTCTCATCCTAGAATATGATGAAATCGCTCTCTCCTAAGGTAAAGTTAACGCGCCGCAATTTCGTTTCTTGCTCGCGCGAGTCGAAGTTGCCGAGTTTCGTTCGCCCCGGAGGGGCGGAGGCATGTAGCCAGGGGCGTAAGCCCCTGGAAGCGCATAACATATTTCCAGAGAAGCCCCGAAGGGGCGACACGACTTGGCGCCGCCGGATTTCTGCCGCCCCTGCGGGGCTCCGAACCGGTCGCGTCGCACCACCCCAACGCAACAC
>JAHWKS010000462.1 GCA_019347795.1 Planctomycetota bacterium
CAGCACCAGCGGCAAGTCCATGTGCGGCACTTGCGCCGTCCAGAAACCGACGGGACCGATCTTCGCCATCCCGCCGCCGACCACCACCGCAAACGTACACAGGGCCAGCGCTCCCGTGGTCGCCAGGGCTCCGGTGGGCGAGCCGGCCCAGGGGACCATGCCCAGCAGGTTGCACCCGAGGATGAAGAAGAACATCGTCCACAGGAACGGCAGAAACTTGTCGGCGTCGTGCTTACCGATCGCCGGCCGGGCCACCTCATCGCGGATGAAGAGGAGCATCACCTCAAAGAAGTTCCACGCGCGTCCCCGCGGCCGGCCGCCGGAGGAAACGCGCTGCGCCAGCCAGATAAAAATCATAGCGACGACCAGCGCGCCGACCACCTCCAGGACCATGAACTTGGTGATCTTGAAGTCGAGCGGCTCGAAGAGCTGGTCGAGCGGCTCGAAGCCGACGCTGATCGTGGCGATCGGCTCATGCGTATCCCGCAACTGCGGGATGTGCAGCTTGCCGCTGCCGTCGGGCGTAAAGATGCGCGGCACTTCAAAGTACGTCGCATCCTTGACGTGCCCGATCAGATGGCTCGGTTCGAAGGGATCGCCGTGTGCTTCCGCCATAAAGCAGTCCGATCTAGGTCCCGCGCGTCGGCGCGGGAATGCGGGGGAGCGTCAGCACCGTCCCCGCAATCAACGACCCGAAGTAAAACGCCAACACGTAAATCGCGAAGCCCGCCTCCGCCAAGGCGCCGCCGCGAAGATAAACGATCATGCAAAACGCCAGCGGCACGCCCATCCTCAGAAAGAACCCAGTCAGCACATCGACCAGGACCCACTGCGGCTGATGGAACAGCTCGTGAATCGCCAGCGCCGCGATCCCCGACAACGTGCATACGCCCGCGGCGGCAACCACGCAGCCGACGCCGACGCGGCCGGAGAGCGCAAAAGCCACCGGCGTCGCCAATGCCGCCAGCACCAGCATCGCCGCAGCGAACAGCCCTACGCGCGCCAGCGGCCCGCGGCTGGCGAGATCGAATTGAGGCTGAGCGGTCGAATCCACGGAAGCGATCCTGATTAACCCTACGGCGATTGCGACGGCTTCTCGGACGGCGGCGCGGCGGGCGGTCCGCCGGCGATCTTTATCAGATGCCAGAATCCCAGCGCCATTCCCAACACGAAACCGCCCACCGTAAACACCGCCTTCGTCCCCAATCGCTGGTCAATCCAGTAACCGACCAGGCCGGGGACTACCATTTCCAACCCGATGATCATCACCCGCCACGCCCACCCGTAAGCAACCGCCATCGGCGAGCGACCGTCAGCGGACTTGGGGGGAGGCGGGTAGTCCACGTCAACTTGAAGGAAATGCCGCGACCCACCATGACGGCCTCTAACTCGTTTCTGCAGCGTAAGTTAGGCCGCAGAGTCGGAGCGGGACGTCGCGTGGGAGGACGCGGGAGCAACCGTCAAAACCGTGACGGTGCGGCCAATCTATCGCAAGCAAAACGCCTGGTCAACCAAGGGGGGCGGCAATTCGTGTTTTTTTTCACAAAGTCTCGTCCATCACGCAAGTCGTTGTGGCAACGTGTTTTGCAGCAAGACCCCGAGAGCACGCCGGATTGCGGCGCCGTCGCAGTCAGCCCGACCTGCTAAGGTCTGCCCGTTTGTAGGGAGTTTTTCCCTCGGAACGTCCGCTTTCGGCCCGCCCGGTCATTGCGTTTCTTGGACAATTCGGTTAAACTCAGACTCATCGACGCTTTCTTTACAACCTTCCGAGGCGGCAGGACGGCGCACTCATTTGGAAAGGGTCGAGGCACACCTCCACGAGGCCATCCCACGGAGAAGAGGCAAGACTGAAACCCAGTAAATCGTTTCAGTTTCACGCCTTCTGGCAGGTTGCCGCACCCAGCCTCCGGCTGGAAAGCCAACACGGGATTTTCCCGTCGCGACTCTTCATCTCATTCGGCCAAGGACTGCCGGGTGGGTATGGAGCGTTTTTGGGCCGGTCAGGGACGACGCTCAATCCACCAACTCCGCTGAGACTCCGCGCGAGCCTCTCAGCGCATAACTGCGAGGTGAAACCTTTGACTACCGCCGCCTCCTTCACATCCCGCACGACCAAGGAATTGGCGGACATCGCCAAGAAAAAAGGGGTGCGGGGCTGGCACGCGATGCGTAAGGATCAACTGGTTCAGGCATTGGTCCGCTTGGAAAAAAAGCAGAAGTCGTCGGCCAGACGCAGTTCGGCCGGCGCGGCCAAGCGGAGCAAAAAGGGCGCCGCAGCGAAGAAGTCCGCCAAGCCGCCGGTGGCCAAGAGCAGCGCCCGCACCAAGCCCGCCGGTAAAGCGGCAAGGAACACCTCCGCCAAGAAGAGCACGTCCGCCAAGAGCGGCGCCCGCTCGCGGCCTCCGGTGGCGAAGAAGGCCAGCCGTCCCCAGCGCAAGTCGGCGTCGCCCCGCGCGAGCGGCAAGGCGTCCGTCGCCAAGTCGTCGGCGAAGGGTAACGCCAAGGCGAAGTCGCGATCCGGAAAACGCGCCAAGACCAAAAACCCCGTCGCACTGCGAAAGATTCAGGAAGGCGCCGCCCGTCGCGAGAAGCTCAAGAACCTCGCCTTCGCCAGCGAAGCGGCGCGGCGCCTGGAGTCGGTCGAGAAAAAGGGCCAGAGTCGGCGCAACGGACAAGCCAAGGTGAACGGCGTTCACAAGAACGGCCCCACCAAGGATCGAATCGTTCTGCTGGTTCGCGATTCCTACTGGCTGCAGGCCTGCTGGGACATCACCCGCCAAAGCGTGCTGCGAGCCCAGGCCTCGATGGCCGAGCATTGGCACAGCGCCCGTCCGGTCCTCCGGTTGATCGAGATGGAGGTGGGCGGCTCCACCAGCTCCGCCGAGCGCGTGGTCCGCGACACGGAGATTCACGGCGGCGTGAACAACTGGTACATCGACGTCCACAAGCCGCCGCAGGCGTTTCGGGTGGATATCGGCTACCTCGCCGTCGATGGCCGCTTCCACGTGCTCGCCCGCAGCAACACAGTCACCACGCCCGAGCCGGGCGGGGCCGACGCGGTCGATCGCAACTGGGCCGACGTGGCGGAGAATTACGAGAAGTTCTACGCCATGAGCGGCGGCTACACGAACGACAAGGGCGATCTCCAGGATGTGTTCGAAGAACGGCTGCACCGGCCGATGGGCGCCTCGACCGGCGCCCGTTTCGGGGCCGGCGCCGAGCGGATGCTGCATCGCGACCGCAATTTCCAGTTCGACGTGGATGCGGAGATCATCGTCTTCGGCACGACCCGGCCCGACGCCCATCTCACGATCTCAGGCGAGCCGGTCAAGGTGCGGCCCGACGGCACATTCGCCGTCCGCTTGGCGCTTCCCGACCGCCGGCAGGTCCTGCCGGTGACCGCCTCCAGCCGGGACGGCGTGGAGGAGCGCACGATCGTGCTCGCCATCGAACGCAACACGAAAGTCATGGAAGCCGTGATGCACGACCCCAACGAACAATAGAAACCAGCAATAGAAACGGTTAGCGACGGGGCTTGCCCCGCGCGGGGTAAATCGAACTGTTATCGTCCAACCGCGCTCGCCCAACCGAGAGCGCGGTTGTTCTTTTGTCCGCTCGCGCGTCGCGCGCGGGGCAAGCCCCGCTGCTTACCAAGGATTGCCCTCCGCCTTGCCGCGGCGCCTGGCAATCGCTAGGATTTCCCTTGGAAACTCCCTCTGCCATGCTCGTGTTGTTGGTGACGATTTTTTGGGGAGCCGATACGAGGTCCGCAGGGGACTGATTTTGTCGCCGGCCGCGCGTATGTCCTCCGCACCGCTTCGCCCGTCGAAGCGGAACGCGCGTGAGGAACCCGTGCCCCGGCTTCTAGGTCCCCCCTTATTGACTGCGGGCTCTCACAAAACGCACTGCCACGGCATTACGGCGGAGGATTTTTCATGAATGCGGAATGCGGATTGTGGAATGCGGAATGACGCTTACCGAGAAGCGAAACTCGCTTTTGGAACGGCTGCGGGAGTTGCCGTCGTGTGCGGTGGCGTTCTCCGGAGGCGTCGATTCGGCGGTGGTCGCGATGGCGGCTCATCTGGCCCTGGGGGAGAAGGCTGTCGCGGTCACGGGCGTGAGCGCGAGTCTGGCTGCGGGCGAGCTGGAGGATGCGCGGCGACTGGCGGGGCTGATCGGCATCCGTCACGTGGCGCTCCAGACCGAGGAGTTCGCCAGCCCGGACTATGTGCGGAATGCGCCGGACCGCTGCTATCATTGCAAGACCGAACTGTACACGCAGATGGAAGGCGTGGCGGAGCGGCTGGACGTGGCGGCGATGATCAACGGCGCCAACGCCGACGACCGCGGCGACTGGCGCCCGGGGATGAAAGCCGCCTCCGAGCACGCCGTGCTCAGTCCTCTGGCCGAGTGCGGCTTCACCAAGGCTGATGTCCGCGAGCTGGCCGCTCACTGGGACTTGCCGGTGGCCGATAAGCCGGCGGCCCCCTGCCTTTCCAGCCGGGTCGCCTACGGCGAGGACGTGACGCCCGAGCGGCTGCACATGATCGACCAGGCCGAACGATTCCTCCGCGATCTCGGACTCCGCGAAGTGCGGGTGCGCTATCATCGCGGCGATCTGGCGCGGCTGGAAGTTCCCGCCGGCGCCTTCGAGACGCTGATCCATGAACAGACGCGGGCGTCGCTCATCGCTCGGCTGCGCGAGATCGGTTTCAAGTTCATCACGCTCGACCTCGAGGGCTTCCGCTCGGGAAGCTTGAATGCACTCCACGAGAAAAGTCTCGTGCAAATCCAAGTTCCGAAACCACCACTCCGAGGCAGCAAAGAATGACTGAAACTGCAGAACAATTAAAGCCGGAACTTGCCCGACTTTCTCCGCAAGACCGAGCCGCTTTGGCGCGCTTTCTCATCGATTCGCTTGATGACGAGGAGGATGCTGACGCAGAGTCGGCCTGGGACGCGGAGTTGGCTCGGCGCTCAGAGGAGATCGATAGCGGTAAGGCGGTCGGAGAACCTGCAGACGAAGTCTTCGCCAAGTTGCGAAGGAAGTATTCGTGAAGCCGATACTCGTTCACAGCAGCGTCGTCACTGGTCCGAACCCTTAATCCCGATGATTACCAAAGCTCCTCCTCTCCCCTACCAAGGCATGATGGCCGGAGTTCGCCGGTTCAGCGTGGCCGAGTATCATCGGCTGATCGAGTTGGGATTCCTCACCGAGGATGACAATCTCGAGCTGCTCGAAGGCTACCTGGTCCACAAGATGGCGCGCAATCCTCCGCATGACGCCGCAATCCAAAAGGGAACGAAGACGTGGCTGCGGCACATGCCGCCGGGGTGGGACCTCCGAGTGCAAAGCGCCGTCACCCTTGTTGATAGCGAGCCGGAGCCGGACTACGCGATCGTCCACGGAGATGAAACCGCGTACTTAACGCGTCATCCCTCGCCCGGC
>JAHWKS010000463.1 GCA_019347795.1 Planctomycetota bacterium
ACCATTTCCGAAGGATCGTACTGCATCGTGGCGTTGCGGTATTCCTTTATCAGCACGCCATGCGAAGCGTAGGGGCCGAAAGCCAAGTCGATCGCTTCCGGGTAGGCGGCGAGTCCGTCCGTCGAAATCTGAATGACGGGTTCCGGGCGCCGTCGCTCGAAATGATGATCGTCGCTCGCGTGGGGCCGCGGGATTTCGATGCGGCGGGCGAGGTCCACCATCAGCCGCCGGGCATTGTCGGCCGAGCGCTTCCCGACCAAATGCGAGGCAATCAGCTTGGAGTCTTGGTCAACGCAGGTCCACAAGTACACGTCGCCGATGTCGTGCCGCTCGCGGCGCTCGTCAACCGTCAGGTGGGCCTGTTTCTTCCCGACAAACGTCCACATTTCGTCTACCTCAACGTGCCGCAGCGTCATGCCCGTTAGGTAGTCGTCCAGCAAGTGACGGGCGGCGTGGCCGTAGGCCAGTATCGTGTCCCCTACCGTTTTGGTGTGGCAGCCGGTAATGCGGCTGGTAGAGCGGATGCTGTTGCCCTCGCACAAGAGGCGGAGAATGAGCGACTGGCGGGCGGGCGAAAGACGGTTCATCGCGAATCTTCCCTTGGCTGGGCGATTCGCTAGAATGAAGCTGCCAAGCACGGTCTAGCGAATCGCTGGATTGTGTCGCCCCGCGGTGGTCTGCCAGGACTGCCGCGGGGTTTTCTTTCACGCTTGCATTGTACGCGACACTGCTTTATTTGTCCACCCACAAAATAATCGGTTTGACAAAAATTCTGGGTGGTCATAAAATGGCGGCATGGCAGCAACCGAGAAGAACCGGCCGCGAGGGCGCCCGCCTACTGGCGTGACGCCGAAGCGATACTTCCGCATGGCGGATGACGAATACAGCCAAGTCTGCGAAGCCGCCGATAAGAGCGGAAAGAGCATATCTGAGTACATCCGCGACGTCTTGCTCGCGAACGCCAAACGAACCTTGAGGAAATAGCGGAGGGCGCGGGAATCGAACCCCACCGGCGAAAGCCGGGCCGTGCGATTTATAAGATCGCTGCAACTGCCAAGATGCCGGGCGCCCTCCGCTTTATTTCTCGTCGCCAACCTCAACGACAAGCGGCAACCGTCTCTGGTACTCCTTCTTGGATGCCTTCGCGAATAGATCGTCAAATTCTGATTTCGAGTCAGAAATCCTCATGATGGTCATCGTCGAAATAATCTGCTTATCAAGATGGACATTGCCCGTATCGACGGTCAGATGCTGAAACAGTTTATGGGGCCGTCGGCCCTTTTCGTTCGGCGGATTGAGTTCCCTTAGCTTTGGAAGAACGCCATCTGGCAGTTGCTTGTAAATGTATTTGTTGATGAAGTGCCCCACGCATTGCGGCCGCTTTGCCGAGCCGCGCTTGTACTTCCATCCGTAGAGCTTGTAGACGAGCTCAAAAAATTCAGGGGGGAATTTTCGCGTCCAAGGAAGCAACTCGGCCGAGATATACGCCTCCAGAATCTTCGCCAGTTCATCGGAGGTCTTGTCTCGCTCGTACCCCGTCGCTTCATCCACCAAAGCGATGATCCCAACGCGGGCCAGGCCGCGCATCAGAAGTTCGCATGCGCTGGCAATATGGTGCTGACTCTTAGTCAGGGCTTCGTTATCGCGAGCTTCGAGGTAAACCTCGCACACCATTGGCAGCAGCATGGCGTCATAACCGAATGCCCGATTCCCGTTTAAATTGCGAAAAACGACGGGAGTGGTCGATTGACGCAACTCCTCCGAGATAAACGGTTTAAGGTTGGCAGGGGCCAAGAAAGGGGGCAATCCGTCTACCATCAGTTTGCTTCCAGTTCCACCCTTCGCTTTCGCAGCACGCCCGATAGCGGTCAAGAAGGTTTCCTGCGTGAGAACACGCTTGCGAGTCTCCAGCACGGCGCAGGCGATCAACCTCCCGGCGATTTCAAGATCGCCCGTATGAGTTGCCCTTGGGATTGCGCCTCCCCAGCGGCCTTCGGCAGCTAAGCGGGCGGCTTCACTTCGTTCTTTGGCTGTCATTGCTGCCGCACGGGACTTCCCGCCCTTAGCGGCCCGATCCTGCCTGTCTGCATTTTCCATTTCGATTCCCCTTGGATGCGTGCAATACGATACGCTTGCGATGCGTACTTATAGCACGCATCCGCGACCGCGGTCAAGTGGGCGCACCAAAAAAGCCGCCCGAAGGCGGCTCGCGTCATTGTGCGGTATCATGGCGGGCGGCTTTCAACGGAGCATCACCCCATGCCCAAGCTCACCCTCCGCGACCTGTTCGCCGTCGTGACAATCGTGGCCCTGGCGCTGGGGTGGTGGCTGGATCGGTCGCGGCTGGCGGGCGAGAACGAATCTCTGAGAGATATGATCGTGATCGAAATCCTGAAACAGCAGCGTGACCAAACGTTTCGCAAAACCCCGATCGAATCAGCGAAGTTCTATTGGTCGAACCCCCTTGACCAAACGAGTCACTCAAAATAGCGCACTACCAGGCGGTTGTATGTTTTGTCTGCGGCGGGCGGTCGTGGTATGCTGACCAATCGTCGGTCCGTGCTTCCTGCCCGCGCCACGAGAGAACCGTCATGTTGGAGATTCACGCTTCCAGCCGCCGGCTGTGCGACGGCCTGACGCGGCGCGAGATGCTCCGCGTCGGCGGACTGGGGGCGCTCGGGCTTTCGCTGACGGACCTGCTCGGCGCCTCGGCCGCTGCATCGCCGCAGGCCGCCGGCTCGATTTCGGTCGGGAAGGCGAAGTCGTGCATCATTCTATTCTTGATGGGCGGTCCGCCGCAGCACTCCACTTGGGATCCCAAGCCGGAGGCGCCCGCCGAAGTGCGAGGGGAGTTCGGGCCGACCGCCACCAATGTCCCCGGCGTTCAATTCTGCGAGCTGATGCCGAAGTTGGCCGGCATGGCGGATAAGCTGGCGGTGCTGCGGGCGGTCTCGACCGGCGACAACGCCCACTCCTCCAGCGGCTATTACATGCTGACCGGCCGGCCGCATCAGCCGCAGAACGTGGAGAACGCCAATCCCGGCGCCCCCAACAACTGGCCCTGCCTGGGGGGCGTGGTGCGGCAGTTGTCGCCGCGTCGAGGCGCGCTGCCGGCGGCGGTCCGGCTGCCGATGCACATCTTCAACACCGACGGCTCCGTCTGGCCGGGACAGGATTCCGGGTTCCTTGGCCGTGCGGCGGATCCGTGGCTGCTCAGGTGCGAGCCGGCCTCGCCCGACTATCGCATTCCCGAGTTCACGTTGCCGGTGGAGATGAGCGCCGGTCGATTGGAGAGCCGCCGCTCGCTGCTGAAGGAAATGAACCGGCGCCTGGACCTGACGGAGCGGAGCGGCGTCGTCGAGCACTACGACCGCCTGACGCAGCAGGCGTTTGGGCTGCTCAGTTCCGGCCCATCGCGATCCGCCTTCGACCTGGCGGCCGAGCCGGAGGCGATGCGGGATCGCTACGGCCGCAGCCAGTTCGGCCAAAGCACGCTGCTGGCCCGCCGGCTGATCGAGGCGGACGTGCGGCTGGTGCAGGTCAATTGGTTCCGCGGACCGGATGAGCCGTCCGACGCGCCCTGCTGGGATTCGCACGCCAACGAGTCGGAGCGGCTCAAAACCGTCCTCATGCCGCCGATGGACCAGGCCTTCTCGGCGCTGTTGGAGGACCTTGCGCAGCGGGGCCTATTGGACGAGACGTTGGTGGTTTGCATGGCCGAGTTCGGCCGCACCCCCAAGTTCAACACCCGCGCCGGCCGCGATCATTGGGGAAGCGTGTTTTCCATCGCGATGGCGGGAGGGGGCCTTCGCGGCGGCATGGTGCATGGGGCGTCGGACCGTCTCGGCGCCGAGCCGCGGGATGGCATGGTCCGGCCGGAAGACGTCTCCGCGACGATCTTCCACTGCCTGGGATTCCAGCCCGACGCCACGATGCAGGACATCGAAGGCCGCAAGTTAAACGTCGCCCACGGCCGTGTGATCGAACCGATTTTGATGTAACCGTAGTGTGGGCGGCCCGCCTGCACAGAAGTCTCTTTTCGAAAACAGGCGAGCCGCCTGTTCTACGGGTGGAACGATGAACCACGACCTGCCTCTCGCCGGGCGCCGCTTCCTGATGTTCGTCGAGAACATCTACGAGGATCTCGAGCTGTGGTATCCCAAGCTGCGGCTTCAGGAGGCGGGGGCGGAGGTCGTCGCCGCCGGCCCGGAAGCGGGCAAGACCTATGCGGGCAAGAACGGCTATCCTTGCGTCTCCGACGCCGCCATCGCCAAGATGAACGCCGCGGATTTCGACGGCGTCGTCGTTCCCGGCGGCTTTATGCCCGACAAGCTGCGGCGCGACCCCAAGGTGCTGAGCCTGGTGCGGGACTTCGCCGAGGCGAACAAGCCCGTGGCGGCCATCTGTCATGGCGGCTGGATTCCCATCTCGGCCGGCGTCTACAAGGGCGTCCGCGTGACCGGCTCGCCCGGCATCAAGGACGACCTGGTGAACGCCGGCGCCAAGTGGGAAGACGCCTCGGTGGTGGTGGACGGCCACTTCATCTCCAGCCGCAAGCCCGACGACCTCCCCGACTTCTGCCGGGCGATTCTGCAGTTCATGGCGGAGCGCGGGTAGACGAGCCGCATCGATGATGCGACGGCGCCTTTCTCTCGGCCGCAGCTTCCGGACATCCGCCATGAAACGGATTGCGGCGAATCTTGCCCTCCTGGGGCTCTACCTGATTTTGGGGGTGGCCGCGACGTGGCCGCTCGCGGCGAAGATCGGCACGGCCCTTCCGCAGGGAACCGAGCCGGTCGCCACGGTTCCGCTGTTCAACGCCTGGACCGTCTGGTGGAACTGCCATTGCGCTTCCGCCATGTACGACAAGTATTGGGATGCACCGATCATTCATCCCGCCGAGGACGCCTTCGCGTTCTCCGAGCCGATGCCGCTGACCGCCCTGGCCCTGCCCCTCTTGGCCGCGACGGGCAATTTGGCCATCGCGTACAACACGTTGCTGCTCTTGGCGTTGGCGCTCAATGGCTGGAGCGGATATCACGTGGCGCGCCGCCTCGGCGTCGAGTCGTGGCTGGCGATGGCGGGCGGGGCGATGGTGGAGACGATCCCCTTCGTGTTCAACGAACTGGGGGTGCTCCAATTGGCGCCGCTCTTCGGCATTCTCGGCTTGTGGATCTGCCTGGACGAGTTCGCACAGGCGCCTTCGCTGCGATGGGCGGGGTTGCTGGGGGGAAGCTTCGCTCTGACGTATTACCTCTGCACGTACTACGCCCTCTTTCTGCTGCCGGTGTTGCCGATTCCGGCGATGTGGCTGCTGGGAAGAAAGCTCCTGGCGGTTCGTACGTGGGGTATGCTGCTGTTGAGCGGAGTCCTGGCGGCGACGCTGATGGCGCCTTCGCTGGCGGCGCAGCTTCGCGTGGGGCGACGCTACGACGTGAA
>JAHWKS010000464.1 GCA_019347795.1 Planctomycetota bacterium
CGCCTTCCAGGACGAGCACGTTCCCGGGGTTGTAGTCGGAGTAGAGCAGCCGCCGCGAGAAGTACAGGCGCGTCCCGGCCCGCACAAGCCGCTCCCCCAACTGGTCGCGAAGTTGCTGCGGCGGGTCCTTGGCGAGGAATGCCTTGAAACTGTCTCCTTCGATGAAGTCCATCGTCAGCACGCGGCGCGTCGAGTAGCGCTCGTGGACGCGGGGGATGACGATCCCGTCGCTTTCGCGGAAGGCGGCCCGCGCTTCCCGCAGCGACTGCGCTTCGTGCTCGTAATCGGTTTCCGTCTCCAGCACGGTTTCGATCTCGCCGAACTGCGCGTTGAGGCTGTCCCAGTCTTTCGAGAGCCGCAGCGGAAACAGCAGCCGCCGCAGGTTCGCCACGTCGGCCCGAATCGTGCGCCCGATACCGGGATACTGGACCTTCACCGCCACTGCCTCCCCCGTCGGCAGCCGGGCGCGATGGACCTGGCCGAGCGAGGCGGCGGCGCAGGCCTCGGTTTCGAAGGACGCGAAGACGATTTCTGGATCCTGCCCCAACTCGTTCTCCAGATGCTCTCGCAAGAGCGAGTAGTGCATCGGCGGCGCCTCAAAGTGCAGCGTCCCCAGCAGCTCCGCGAACTCGTCAGGAAGCATCTCGGGGAACGTGGCCAGCGCCTGGCCGACCTTCATCACGGCGCCGCGGAGGTAGCCCATCGCCTCCAGCGTCCGCAGCGCCGAGCGCAGGTTGGCATCCATGAGCTGCTGCGTCCTTTGATCGGCCGGCTTGAGCCGCGTGCGGACGAAGTACGCCAGGTACGCCATCGCCAGCTTCGCCTGCAACCCGCCGAGGGTCCACAATCGCCGCAGCGAGCCGACCGGCACGGGACGCTGGGCCAGATTGGCGAAGATCTCCTGCAGGCGGTCATCGGCCGCCGCGCCCCGCGCGGAGGACTCGTCCTGCGGCAAAGCGGCCAGGAGTTCGGGAATCGTGGGACCCATGATGGATGCTCCTTGATGCGATCAGGCAAACTCGGCTTCGCCCCCGATTAGCCATGTGGCGAACATGTTGACGGACTGATCCAGCATGGCCAGCGTGTCCTCCTGCCGCGGCGACTGGTCCCGTCCCCAGAACGACAGCACGCCGACGTACAGCGCCCAGTAAATAGGCATCGTCATCGATTGACGCTCCGCGGCGATGCTGTGGTCGCGGAGGATTTCGGCGACGGCCTCGAGCTGCTCGCGGCGCAATCGCCGGCAGCTCGGCGTCCCGCCGTCGAGCGTCGCCGACGCGAGTCCGGCATCCACCACGGTCGGCATGAACTTGCGAAGCGGCTTCAGCCAGCGGAGCTGGGTGGCGATGTGCAGAAACAGGTCTTCCGGGAGCGTGGCGTCCCCGCGCCGCTTCTTGAGAAACCCGGCATGGGCCTTGGCGGCCGCCTCGTGCGCCAGCGCTACCGCCACGTCTTCTTTGGAGGGGAAGTAATTGAAGAACGTCCCGGTGGCCAGCTCCGCCTCGCGCGCGATGTCGCGGAGGGTGGCGTCTGCGAAGCCCTGCTCTCGAAACAGCCGCCGGGCCGTCTCGAGGATTCGAACTCGCGTGGCTTCCCGAGTTTCCGCGGTGACTCGCATTCGCCGCCTCAACTTAATGAACGTGTTCACATTGTACACGGGACCGCCGCCGAGTCAACCGGGAAAATGAACGTGTTCAGAAAAATTGTGTCGCCGCAGGAGGCCGTCGCCCCCCGCCTGTGGCGTCCATGCTGCGCCGAGTAGACTCAACACTCAGCCGCGACGCGCTAGCGTCCGGTTCTCGGAACCTCCGCAACGAGGTTGCTTGGTTTCGGAACCGGGGGCCTGCGGCTGATCTCGCGACGAAACATATCAGCCGCGACGCGCTAGCGTCCGGTTCTCCACGAGGGAAGGGGGGCTCGCGCCCTGCGGCTGATGTCCCAACATGAGGGCTCCGCATGGCGAAGTTGGAGATCAAGCCGGTTCAGTCGCGGCGGGAGGAGCAGCAGTTCCTCGATCTGCCGTGGAAGCTCTATGAGGGCAATCCGAACTGGATTCCCCCGCTGCGGGCCAATCAGCGAGAGCTGGTCGGCTTCAAGCCGCATCCGTTCTACAACGACGCCGAAGGACAGGCCTTTCTCGCGGTGCGCGACGGGGAAGTGCAAGGGCGGGTGCTGGCCCTCGTGAACCATGCCCATAATCGGCGGCATAAGGAGGAGCGCGGCTTCTTCGGCTTCTTCGAATGTGTGGACGACCAGGAAGTAGCCGACGCCCTGTTCGGCGCCGTGCGGAACTGGCTGGCGGAGCGCCACATCCACAAGCTTCGGGGGCCCGCCAACCCTTCGCTCAACTACGAGTGCGGGCTGCTGATCGAAGGCTTCGACTCGCCTCCCACGTTCATGATGACGTACAACCCGCCGTACTACCCGCGATTGATCGAATCGGCGGGCTTCACGAAGGTGCAGGATCTGTACGCCTACGAAGCACACAAGGACATGCTGGCGACGGTCGATCCGAAGCTGGCCTTCATCATCGGTGAGGCGACCCGCCGCTTTGATGTAAAGCTCCGCAGCCTCGACACGTCGCGGTTCCTGGATGAGGTGAAGCTGTTTCTGGACATCTACAACAAGTCGCTGGTGGGAACGTGGGGCTTTGTGCCGCTCTCGGAGGCGGAGGTCCAGCACTTGGCCGGGTCGCTCAAGCGCCTCATCGTGCCGGAGCTGACGGTCGTGGCCGAGGTGGAGGGCCGGCCGGTCGGCGCCATGTTCGCCCTGCTCGACTACAACCCGCGGATCAAGAAAATCAACGGCCGGCTCTTTCCCTTCGGCTTCATCCGCCTCCTCTGGAACCGAAAGAAAATCCCCCGGGCCCGGCTCCTCTCGGCGAACGTCCTGCCGGAGTTCCAGCGGTGGGGCCTGGGACTGGTGCTCGGCGCCCACATGGTCCCGCAGGGGCTGGAGTGGGGCATGAGCGAGGCCGAGATGTCCTGGGTCCTGGAGAGCAACCACCTCTCCCGCAAATCGATCGAACGCGGCGGCGGAAGACGCACGAAGACCTATCGGATCTACGACAGCGACGCCGAGTGATCGGCCGTCTCCGTCAGCCGCGAATTAATCGGCCCCGCCTGTTCGATTGACTTGCCGACGGCGTTATACATAGTAACGTCATTGCGTGGATGCCTCTTTTCGTGCCGAAATCACCGATGAAACTCGCACTTCCTCTATTCGTGTTCCTGGCTGCGATCGTCTGCGGCGCCGGGACCGCCGCCGCGGACGATGCTGCTTCTGCGGCGGATGCCGCCACCCGCGTTAAAGAAATTTTTCGCACCCGCTGCTTCGATTGCCACGGCGGCGTAGAGACGAATGCCGGCGTGGACGTCCTGGACCGGGAGGGCCTGGTCCGCAAGGACAAGGTGGCGCCGGACGCGCCGGACGCGTCGCTGCTCTATCAGAGGATCACCGCGAAGGACGACTCGGTGATGCCGCCCGACGGCGAGCCGCGGCTTTCTCCAGAGGAGATTGCGGCGGTGCGGGCGTGGATCGTCGCCGGCGCCCCCGACTTCCCCGCCGACGCCGCCGCCCCCGCCGAGCCGGAGAAGGACGCCGGCCTGGAAGGCGTGGTGGGGGTCGACTACGTCCTCAAGCAAATCCTCGCGCACGTGCGTTCGCTGTCGGCGCGGGACCGGCCGTTCGTGCGATACTTCAGCACCAATCACCTGTTGACCGGCGGCGCCACCCGCGAAGAGCTGGACCTGCACCGCGACGCGCTGGCCAAGGCGATCAACCATCTCTCGATGCAGCCGCAGATCGTGCGGCCGGAAGCGATCGACGGCGAGATCGCCACCGTGTTCGCCGTCGATATCCGCCGTCTCGGCTGGCACGACCGGCCCTTCCAACGCGTCGAGAACGGCCGCACAACCGGGACCGCGGATGTCAACCTTTACGATCTCGCGCTGCTGGAGTATCCCTACGCCATCCTCTATGAAGATTCCGAGACGCTCGATCGCCTGGTGCAGGAGTACCTGGCGCCGTCGGGAATGGTGCGGCCGATTCCGTACCTGCGGGCCGACTGGTTCGCGAGCATCGCCACCCAGCCGCCGCTGTACGAGGACTTCCTGCGGCTGCCGTTTGAGCTTGCCGAGTTCGAGGAGCTGCTGGGCGTGGACAGCGAAGCGAACGTGGCCGACTTCATCGCCCGCCGGGCGGGGATGACCGTCTCGGGCGTCTCGCGGAACAACCGGGTCGTGGAGCGGCACCCGCACCGGCACGGGGCGTATTGGAAGAGCTTCGACTTCGCCTCCAGCCGGGGGCGGCAGAACATGTTTCACAACCCGCTGGAGTTCGACGAGGACGGCGGGGAGTTCATCTTTAACCTGCCCAACGGCCTGCAAGGATACTTCGTCTCCGACGCGGCCGGGCGGCGCCTGGTTGAGGCGCCCACCAGCATCGTCACCGATAAGTTCGCCGAAGACAAAACGGTCCGCAACGGCCTCTCGTGCATGCGCTGCCATGAGCGCGGCGTGAAGACGTTCACCGACACGATTCGCCCCGCGGTGGAGTCGCTCCCCGGCAGCCCCGGCTTCAAAAAGCGGGACGTGCTCGACCTCTATCCGACGCAGGAAGAGATGGACGAGCTGCTCAAGGAAGACGAAGAGCGGTTCATGAAGGCAATGGAGCAAGTGCTCGGCAGACCGCAGACGCGCGAGCCGCTGATCCCCGTGTCGCAGCGATTCCTCGACGCGCCGCTGCACCTGTCGCCGGCGGCGGCCGAGCTGGGGCTGCCCGACGCAGCGCACCTGGCGGCCCTGTCCCGGGCGCCGCAGTTCGTGTCGTTGGGACTGGCCCCGCTGGCCTCGGGCGGCCTGGTGCGGCGCGACATGTGGGAGGATTACTACGACGACATCGTCCGCCAGTTGGGCCTCGGCGCCCCCGTGATCCCGTTGGATGGCTTGACCATTTCCGAGTACACCCTGCAGCCGGCGCCGCTGGAGATCGAGCTTTCCACCGGGAGCAAGACCAACGTCTTCTCGGCGGGAGGCGAGCTGGTGATCAGCGTCGTCAACCGCTCCGCCAAGGATGCGCACATCGAACTCATCGGCACGAGCGCGAAAGGCCGGAAGGTAATCCTCACGCCGCCGGGGACGATTGTGCGGGCGGGCGAGACATTCCGCTTCCCCGAGAAAGGGGCGATCGAGATTCAGCCCACGGTGGGCAAAGAGCAGATCACGCTCTTCGCCTGCGATCGCCCGTTCCCCATAGGCCAACTGCTCCGCGGCGAAGGAGTCGCCGATCGCGTGATGCACCGGTTTTACGACCCGCAGTCGCTTCGCGACAATGAGCCGGCGCTGGATCCGTCGCGGATGATCAAGACGACAATCGCGATTGAAACCCGGTAGGCCCGCGCCTGGAAGCCC
>JAHWKS010000465.1 GCA_019347795.1 Planctomycetota bacterium
TACTGCAACGTCTCCGACGCCTGGATGCTCCCCAGCAAGTGGCGGCGCGCCGCCGTCGGCGCGGCAGGCATGTACGTCGAACTGGCGCTGGCGGCCGTCGCCACGTTCCTGTGGTGGTTCACCAATCCGGGAATCCTCAACGCGCTCTGCCTGAACGTGATGTTCGTCTGCTCGGTGGGCACATTGGCGTTCAACGCCAACCCGCTGATGCGGTTCGACGGCTATTACATCCTGGCCGACCTGCTGGAGATCCCAAACCTGCGGCAAAAGGCGTCGTCGGTGCTGACGCGCACGCTGGCGGCGATGACGCTCGGCCTGCGGGCGGCGCCTGACCCGTTTCTGCCGCAGCGGCGCCGGGAATTATTCGCGGCGTATGCGGTGGCGGCGGTCGTTTATCGCTGGGTGGTGACGTTTTCGATCCTGTGGTTTCTCTGGAAGGTGCTCGAGCCGTATGGTCTGAAGGTCATCGGTCAGGGACTGGCGGCGATGTCGGTGATCGCTCTGCTGTTGCAGCCGATGATACGGGCGGTGATGTTTCTTAAAACGGCGGGAAGGTGGGAGCGCGTGAAAAAGTTACGACTTTCGGTGACGCTGCTGCTGGGCTCGGCCGTCGTGCTCGCCGTGCTCTACCTCCCCTTGCCGCACTATGTGATGTGCTCGCTCACGGTCGAGCCGCGCGACGCGGAGTTCGTGTACGTCGATTCGCCGGGACGGCTCGCGGCGGTGCACGCGGCGCCGGGAGATTACGTCGCCGCCGGACAGCCGCTGGCGACGCTGGAAAACGTCGAACTCGAACTTCGCCTGCAGCAGCTTGCCGGGCGACGAGCCGAATTGACGACGCGCCTCGCCGGCCTCCGCCGCGCCGCCTTCGGCGACGAACGGGCCGCGCAGGAAGTCGCCGAGGTGGAGAGCGCGCTGAGGGCGATCGACGAGCAGCTCGCGCGGCGGCGCCGCGACCTGGAGCGTCTGACGATCACCGCCCCCGTCGCGGGCACGCTCATCGCTCCGCCGGCGGTTCTTCCGCCGGCGCCCGACGACGCGCGCCTCTCCGGCTGGTCCGGCGTTCCGCTGGACCAAGAAAACCTCGGCGCCTGGCTGGAGCACGGCGTGCTGCTGGCGCAGGTCGGTGATCCTCGCCGCCTGGAAGCCGTGCTCGCGGTCGATCAGGGCGAGATCGAATTCCTCCGTCCCGGGCAGCAAGTCGATCTCGTCCTGGCGCCGTCGCGCACCCAAAAGATTACCACGCAGTTGGAGCACGTCTCCGCCGCGCAGATGCTGGCGGCCCCGAAGTCGCTCACCAGCCGCGGCGGCGGAACGCTCGCCGCAGTCGATGACGCCGCCGGCGGCCTCCGCCCGCTTCAAGCCACCTGGCAGGCCAGCGCCCCCTTCACGGACGACGCCGGCCTGCTCGTTCCCGGCGTCACCGGCCGCGCCCGCATCCACGCCGGCCGCCAAACCCTCGGCCAACGCCTGTGGCGCACGCTCTGCGCCACGTTCAACTTCGAGCTATGACCACAGCTCTGCCAGCGACTCGGCCAGAAGGTCGCCCTCGTCGATGCCGTCGTCGCCGGCGAAGCTCGCCATCGCCTCGTCCAAGGCCGTGAAGCTGTCGTTGAGATCGCCGGGGCTGTGTGCCTCGGGGACAGGCACCGTCCAAAACAAGGCGTCTGCGATGTCCTCGGCTTCGCTGGAAAGTGCGTCCACCGCCATCGCCGCGAGTTGCGGAGCCACCTCGGGCCCACGGTTGGCGAAATCGCCATTGTGCGGCGTCTGCAGCGGGATCGACTGCGTCGTGTCCACGTCCGGCGTCGAAATTGCCGCATTCGCCCTCGAAGCGAACACGCCGGTGGACTGCACGACGAACCACGGCGTCCTCCAATAGTTCGACCCAGCCAGGGTGGGGTCGGAATAGAGGGCCCTCGCGCGCCGAACCGCCGCGTCGGCGTTGGCCAAGCCGTGGCCGTAGGTCGTGTCTTTGCCGTAGGCGCCCAGGTCCATCGCGGTGTCTGTAATGATGCTCCGGACCTGGCCGGCGGTCAGATTGGGGTTCGCGCTCCAGACCAGCGAGGCGATCGCCGCCATATTCGGGTTGGCCGCGGAGGTGCCGCCGAAACTGCTCATATTGCCGCTGGCGGCCGAGGAGAACGTCGTCGCCAGCACGTCGGTCGGCGCGACGATGGTCAGGTTCGTGCCGCGGTTGGAATAGCTGGCGAGGTTCACGCTGCTGGCGTTGGCCATGCCGGCGACGATCGTCGCCGTTCGCTGCAGGGCGCCGACTGACATCACGTTGCCGTGGTTGGTCTGCAGTCTGGCGACTCCGCTGACGCTGGTGAGGTAGTCGAGATCATTCAAGTTGCCCCCCGGACCGCCGTTCCCCGCTGCAATGGCGAATAGTGCATAATTCGACGCGCCGCTGATGAGGCTTTCCAGTTGCGCCTGCGTTCCGCCGTTGTTGAGCCAATTCTCCCCCTGGATGCCGCCCTGGAACACCACCTTGCGGCCGGTGGCCTGAGCGTAAGCCAGCGCGTCGCCGATGGCGGTCTGCAGGCTCACGCCGTTGTAGACGTCAGTCACGTAGACCTTGCTGTACCAGTTGATCCCCGCGCCGAAGTCGGAGTTCTTCGGCGTTGAGGCCATGACACTGATCGCCTTGTGCCCGTGCCCGTAGCTGCCGACGAGGTTGTCATCGTCACTGGAGTCGGTGATCAGCCGCCACGCGCCGATGTCGGTGATCGAGCCGGGATCCACCTTCGAGCTGTCCGGCAGCACGCCCGTATCGAGCGACACCAGCAAGACATTGTGCGGGGAGCCTTTTGTGAACCGCCAGGCATTAGGCGTGTCGGTCACGTGCAGGTTCCATTGATCGTCAAAGCGGTCATCGTTGGGCTGGACGGCCAGATTGACCGTCTGTGTCGCGAAATAGCTGAAGTAGGGATACTTCGTCAGCGTCGTGTAGTAGCTGAACTGCAGCTTCTCGATGCCCGTGAAGTAGATCTCCCGGCCGTCGGTAAGGCGGACGTAATCGACGGCCGAACCCTGATAGATGGCCTGTCCGCCCGCGGTGGGACTGAAAGAGCTGAGGCTCATTCCGTTGATGGAGGCGACGCTGCTGGGATTCAGGTTGAACGAGAGCGTATCGGTCCCGCCGGCGCCGTGCACGATCATGGCGTCGCCGCTCAAGCTGGAAAACGAGAACGTCTCTCCCTGGTACGAGCCTTTAACTTCGCTGCCGCCGCGAACGTCGATCGTCCGGCTGGCGGACTGATAGGTCAGACCGTTGGACAACTGGGCCTTCGCCCGAATCTGATAGACGCCGGCGGCGAGTTCCCAGAACCAACCCGCCAGCGGGACGACCGCGTCGGCCATTTGGGCGGCGGCAAAGGTTTTGAGGGTGGCCGCCTTCGTCGCCCCCTGCCACGCTTCGATGGCCACCTGGCTGACGTTCGCCGAGAGCCATCCCGTATTGAATTCATAATCGACCCGCAACGCGCCCCCCTGGAACACGCGGTCCTGGGCGCCGTCCCCCGCGGCGTCCGTGACGGTGAACTCGCGAAATCCCGGGAAACTCGCAATTTTGAGATGGGGCTGAACGCTGAATGTGGCGGCGCTGGAGAGTGCGCCGAAAGCCATCATCCTGCGCTCTTCCAGGACTTCCAGCCCCGGGCGATATCGCGACGGCGTCTTGAACCGGCGCCCCTGAGAAAGACGGCTGAGTAAACGAGTTGCCCGACGGGACGATCTCACGCTCTTCATCTCTCACTCCTGGAAACAAGGGTCATCCCTCGTCCTGACCGCGCCCGCAATTTGCGGGGCGCGCTTCCGTATGAGCGAAGCGTGAAAACGAAACGTTTGTTACAGCCGTGAGCGCGCAATTGGCGGGTCGTCACGGCTGAGCGCGGAACCGCGCGTTGGCTTGGTCCCAATCGATGTGATTGATGAACTTCTCGACGTAGTCGGCCTTGCGGTTTTGGTAGTCGATGTAGAAGGCGTGCTCGTAGGTGTCGATCACCACCAGCGGGACGGCCATCCAAAGGACGCCCATGGCGTGTTCGTCGCTAACCACGTTGTAGAGCTTCCCATTGACGGGATGCTTGACGAGCATGGCCCAGCCGGCCGCCTCCTTGGCCGAGTTGATGAAGTCGCCGGCCCACTTCTCGACGGAGCCGAAGCGGTTCTCGATGGCCTTGCGAACCTCCGCCGCCGGATCAGGCGCCTTGGGCGCCAGACCGTCGAAGTACATCTCGTGCAGCACCACGCTGTTTCCCTTGCTGTTGACGGCCCGCTTGAGCGCGCCGTACGCGGCCGGATTCAGCGACTCGCCGGACTTCACGGACTCTTCGATGGCGGCGTCGGCGGCGACGTATCCCTTCAGCGCGCCGCCGTAGTGGGCCGTGTGATGCGGCGCGATCTGCTCGGCGCTCAGGAAGCCGGGAATCGAGGCGTGCTTGAGCGGCTTCGGCTTCCCCGTGACCAGTCCGCTGTGTGCGAAATCGAGTCCGCGCCCGAGGGCGTCGCCCGCTTCGGCAAGTCCCCCCACGAGCATGTTGCCGGCCACGGCGCCCGACGACAGGAATACGAAATCGCGACGTGAAAAGTGATCCATGTTCGTTCTCCTGTTGGCGAATGAGCGTCGGCGAAGCGCGATTCGCAGCGTGCCGCGATGCTCCGTTGATGGAACTTATCATCACGTGCCGGCGACCGCAAAACAACCCGATCTGCATCTCAGAAGCAGCGCCCCGATTCGCGGCAAGGGTCCACCACATCAGATTCTTGATTTCGCTTTCGCGCCCCGGCTCTCCACATCACGCCCAATCGAACTGCCGCGCGAGGCGGTAGGTCTCGGAGGCGTCTCCGGCGGACTGGCCTTCGCGGCTGCCAAAGCTTCTACGCAACGTGGTCGTTTGCGCACGACATTTGCTACAGTATTGGGCGCACCCGTATTGGGCGCACCCGTATTGGGCGCACCCGTATTGGGCGCACCGTATTGGGCGCACCCGTCACGTTCGATAAAGTAAACTCATGCGTTGGTCGCTCAAGATTGCCCAGGTCGCCGGGATCGGCATCTTCATCCACTGGACGTTTCTCATTCTCCTGGCGTGGATCGCCTGGATGCGGATGGGCGCCGGCGACGACGTGCTGGGCGTCTTGCACAGCATCGGGTTGGTGCTGGCGCTCTTTGGCTGCGTTGTACTGCATGAGCTGGGGCACGCGCTGACCGCCCGCCGCTACGGCATTCCGACCCGCGACATCACGCTGCTCCCCATCGGCGGCGTGGCCCGGCTGGAACGGATGCCTGAAGAGCCGTGGCAGGAGTTCTGGGTCGCGGTCGCCGGGCCGGCGGTGAACGTCGTGATCGCCGCCGTGCTGTTCGGGCTGTGGGTCGGGGGGCTGTGGCTGACGA
>JAHWKS010000466.1 GCA_019347795.1 Planctomycetota bacterium
CCGTTGAACCGTCGCGAATCTGCGAAGTCCGTGCGGCCTATTATCCCTGTGAGAGGAAGTTGACCTCCTTTGCAGATCAAAATTCTGGCGGTTCTTGCGGGCCTGGTCTCCTTGCCGCACGTGTGATGAGGCCCCCGATCAGAGAAGCGAGCATCATCCCCGCTAGCCAAGCCACCGAAGCATAGGCCAACCCCCACTCCCAGCCGCCCTACGATAGGCCCCAAACGCCTCCCACCAACGCAGCTGCCGCGCTTATTCGCTGTGCTGTCCTGTATTCCACCTGCGAAGTGAGGCCGTACAACCCTAGCATCATCGATAGCGCGCCGCCGACAACGAAAGCGCCAACTGCGCCTGTCATTGCCCCAGCTATACCAGCCCGTCCCAACCCGTAGAAGGCGGCGGCAATCCCAACGAGTACGCTCAACTGAAGCATACAACCTCCAAGGACGACAAGTGCGTAGTCTGCTAGAGATTAATAGCCTGGGCGCCGGCCCCGCTGGGGAACGGCTGCTCATCGAAACTGCAGATATCTGAACAAATCACGGCGCGTCCGCCGCTTTCCGCGAAGCGGCCGAGGCGCGCAGCGCCGAAGGCGGCACCCCGACGTGGACGGCGTTCCCGTCCTGCCCAACCGACATCCCGGCCCGCTAGCTCCTTACATTGCTCACCTTAGCCATACGTGCGACAACGCGCGCGCGTTCATCGGGGGTAGGCATTGCGACGGTGAACGCTGCGGCCGATTTCGTTATCCAGAAAAGAAGCTCCTCGCGGCCCCTCCAGGCACGCAGATCGAGCGTTGCGACGGCTCGCAGATGATCGTCTGCGAACAGCATCGCTCGAACCGAAAGGTCATCGGAGAACCAGAGTGCCAGCGTTTGATTATCGCTTCCGAGGTGACGAGGAAGAAAACCTCGAGGTGAACCACCATACGGTTCCGCCAAGCGCGCGTAGAAAGAGACGCCTTCGCTCCAATCGTGGACTTCTGTCCTGTTGTCCGGCACGCGCAGCAAGCTCTTGTCTGCGGGGATGAGCTCGCCGGTTTCGGGATCCCTCATTAGATGTTCAGGGACGTCAGGGAACCGGCGATCGAACGAATCGATGGAGTCGAATCTGAGAGAGGCGTTGCGGTTGGCTATGAAATGAGTCTGGAGATGGTATCCCACCGTTCTGAGGTGCGCGTCCTCATTCGCGACATCTTTCTGTTGCTCCTCGCCCTCATTCCAGAACAACGCAACTAGCGCAACGTGGTCTGCCTTGCGCTCCTCGAACAGCCGACGGGTGATCTGGTCAGCTTCGAATAGGTCTCCTAATCCGCGCGGCGGCCGCAGCCGCACAGCTACGATTCCTGGAGTTGCATGCTCCTGCAATTGCAAAACGGCTTTCTTGAGGTTCGTCTCGAACGTTCCAACCCTCTTCGGGAGCGCGTCGCTTCGCACGCGGACTAGCGACCGGACCGCCAGAATCTCGTTGCGCTCCGGCATCGGCACTAATTGTGACCGAACCCATAGACTGCCCTTCGGGATCACGTCTTCAACGCTAATGGGCGGGTTCTGAAGGACGCTTTGATCTCCAAGCGCCTGCACCGATACCTGGAAACGCCCGTCCGGATCGGATAGGGTAGACCATTGGCTCGGATCCCTCATTGCCTCCCCAGCGACCACGCCAACCAGCGCCGCTACATCACCACTAGCGACGTCGTTCGAAGGCACATGAAGCTGAACGAGGACCTTTAAGGGCGGTTGATCCTGAAGCCAGGCATCAAGGTCATGGGCAAGTGCGTCCTGCTTCAGTTGACTATCGTCGATTGGTTCGATCCTCTTGCATTCGCATGGCAGAGTTCGCATCCCGCTCTGGAAGTTCACCCACAGATCGGGGCGGGGCGTCTCGCTCATTTCAACCGAAGCATCAACGTGATCACGGAAGTAGATCGCGGCTTCTACTTCGAACAGGGTATCGAAGAATTGACCAAATTGACCGGCCGCAGCTCTGTGAGTGAAGTCGCGCTGCACCCTAGCCCAACCGGAAAGGTCACTCGCGCGCCTGATGATGCTACGTGCAAAGCAAAGCCGCAGAATGTCGATTACTTGAGCTTGTGACTTGCCTTCGAGCGAAAATGCGGGATCGTCCAAGAGGGCCAACGAGCGAACTAACGGTTGTCCGGGTTCCAGCGCTGACCCCGCCTGGGCCGCCTCCATTTCCTGGCGCCCGTCCCCGCTCGTCCATTTTGCCACGAATGGCCGAACGTGTTCGGCGAGGCCCCGCATGACTTCCAGATTTGATACGTCGAATCCGTCGTCGCCTAGCATCTCCGGAATGCCGTCTAACGATTCACAGGGTGCCGAACCGGCGCTTCACGCTGCAGGCGACGCGGCTCTCTTCGAAACTGCAAATGCAACTGAGTAGCGCCTGCATCTTGACGCCGGTACCGAGGCGCGCATCACCGAAGCCGGCACCCGGACCTTCGGTGCCGTTCCGCTGGCGGCCCCACCACAACGCCCTCGGCTCAGCTTCAAGGATGCCATGCTACAACCAGCGGAGAGGAGTGCCGGACTTCCGGATCCGTGGTCGATAGTGCGGATTAGCGTTCCGGAGTAACCCTAGAACGGCGTCGGCGTTCGTGTCGGCGGCCGTAGGGCCGATCACCACCTCGGAGATTGGATACGGCGTCCCCCAACGATCGTCCTTCGAGAGCAGGGCAGCTTGAGCCCAAGACACATCACAGTAGGGCACAATGCCGCCTCGCCGCGTCTTGAAACCCAGACGCGCGTTCTCGTCCGGCTCAAACAACGGGTCACCGGCCAGCGTCGCAACTAGACGCCACTCCTGTTCCGTTGCGAAGTCGGGATGCTTCATCGCAATCAAGAACTCGCTAACGATCTCGGCGGTGCAACGCGCGTAGTCCGGTAGCATCTTGCTGTCCCTTTCCGACACCTCGCGACCGCGATCCGACTCCTCCGCTCCCACAGCGTCACAGATTGCTTCTATGGCCTCCTGAACCAGTCGGCTCTGGTCCCTCGGGTCATAAATGACCTTGTACGCCCAGCACGATGGTTGGAGAAAAGGAAGCATCCTCGGGAGCTCAAATCCGATTGCGAATCCGCCCGCCGCCTCGCCATAGGAGCGCCACTGCCCCAAGAGGTTCCCATTTTCGCAGAACGACGACGCAAAGATCCTCATGCCATCGCCGAAGAGGTTAAAGGTATTGGAAACTCGGCGTAACAGTTCCCTCGCCACGGGCTCATTGGCGCGCCGACTGCTTTCGCCTTCGATCGCCTCTGAAACCAGGCCCTCAGCGTAGCGAAGCTCGGATGAGTCGTTCATGTACCTCAACTCAGTCATGTGAAGGGATTGCGAGTTGACAATCCCAAGCAAGCCGGAAGCTGAGGTATAGTGGAAAAGAAGCTCCGGAACGGGGTCGTGGTGTTCACGCCACCTCCGCACAAGCTGCTGGCGCAACGCCTTCGGCCCGGAGTCACTCATCTGCATCGACGCTTATCCCGACCTGAAACGATTCCCAACCAACATCGAGGAAGTAGCAAGGACCTGACATATTCAAGCTCGTCGCTACGGCAGCGTCTCTGTCGTACATGAACAGAACGGAGTCGCCACCGAGCCGCTCCTCGCCTGGGAGGGCGAGCATCCGCTGGACCACACCCCCGCCTCCTACCATCGGCGCTCCTGGCGCGTACGCTATGTCTTCCCGGTCAGGTTTCGGCCGGACTTCAGAAATGCGAACGGCGGGACCTGGCGCACCTTCATTGGTCTTCAACAGCATCGAGCTCAGGTGCGGCTTCACGATACGTTCGGTCCCAATGCGAATTCGATCAGGATGAAAATAGGCGACGCAGCCATTTGGAAGCCGTGTTAGCAGCGATGCGAACAGCACACGCCGGACACCTACAGTTCTGGTCGCTTCGTCAAACAGCATGCGGCCAGTGCGCCGCGCATAAACCCGACGCCGACCCTCTGCCGTGCTCACGCCGTACTGCTCTCGATCGGCAACGAGGTCGATCGCATCCTCGCTAACCGAAGCGACGCGAACTTCCTGATCGTAAACCTCACATGTGACTGCGTAGGAACCCTCTAAAGAGCGGCGAATTTGAACGATCGAATCGTCCCCATACTGGAGTGGAACGGGCACATGCCGGAAATAGCAGCCACCTAGCACCGCTTCAGCGTCAATTGCCGCTTCCCACGCCATGTTAGATTGACGAGTCACGGAATTCTGTGGTTCAAGCGGAATGGCACCTAACGCGTGTTTGCCGAACCGACAACTCTCGCCCTTCAACCTACCCCTTCAATCTGACAACCCGCATCACCTCATTCCCGCGGGGGTCGATCACCTTCACCGCGACGCGTTTCTGCTTCCCCGCCCGGAATGGCAGCGATGTCGTGCCGGTCAGCTCCTCGAACCGGTCGGCCTCGATCGTCCCGCGCAGCGCGCGCTCGAGTTTGTCCCACGCCTTCCGATCGGGGAAGAACGCCTGCGCGATGCAAAACGTGCGGCCGTCGTAGTCCGTATCCAGGAACCAGGCGGCGACCTTGTCGGCGCGCGTCGCGTGGATCGTGTTGGCGACGGGGTCGTAGATGTCGACGCCCTGCATCTCGACGCGGTACTCGTCATCCTTGCCGTTCCGCAGCTCGACACGCGGCAGGCCGAAGACGCTGAAGAGCTGGCTGCCCTTCGTCGTCTTGAGCAGGTCGCCCATCTGCACGTCGGGCGCGATGTGGGCGAGGTGCGCGCGCACGCGCGGGTGCTGGTCTTCCTGGATCGCGGCCTGCGCCGCGCCGTCGAAGGAGAAGCCGGCTAACACCAGATCGTCGGCGCCGCGGCGGTTCGCCTCGCGCAACGCCTCCTCGACCTGGTACGACGTGACGGGGCCGTGCTCGGGGCCGATCGAGACGACGACGCGCCGGGTCTTCCCCTCCCCGTCGCGCCAGTCGCCCTCACCCTGCAGCGCGACGCCGCCATCGATGCGGTCGAGACGGTCGAACGCGAGTGTGCGGTTGTTCGGGAAGCGCACGCCGTCCCCGGCGAGCAGGCCGAGCATGCGGTCGACGAAGCCCTCGGCGTTCACGGCCTCATCTGGCGCGGTCGGATCGAAGGTGCCGAGCTCGTCCGCTGGCTCGCCGGCGAAGCCGGGCTCCGCGTCGCCGTCGCTCTGCTCGACGGGCATGACGGCCTCCACCGTGAACGGGCCGGTCACGCGGACGACGCCGCGCTCGACTTCCGGCTGATCGACCAGCTCCTCCTGATCGGCGGACGCGGCGATGGTCGCGTTCACCTCGTCCATCTTCGCGCGCCACGCGTCGCGGTAGGCGACGAGCGCGTCGCGCAGCGGCTGGGGCCAGTCGTCATCGGTGTCGAACGGCACCACCCACTCGCGCCACTCGGTG
>JAHWKS010000467.1 GCA_019347795.1 Planctomycetota bacterium
ACCGACAGCGTGCTGGACGTGACGGTGGAAGTTGATGATCCG
Source organism: Planctomycetota bacterium (assembly GCA_019347795.1). Classification (GTDB taxonomy): domain Bacteria; phylum Planctomycetota; class Planctomycetia; order Pirellulales; family Pirellulaceae; genus JAHWKS01. The sequence goes on from JAHWKS010000467.1 coordinate 43, forward strand.
GCGGTGGGCGGGATGCCCGACGACACGGCCGCGCTGGCCATCAGTATCGCCGACGCGAATGAGCCGCCAACCAGCATTACGCTTGCTCCGGCCGCAGTCGACGAAAATGCAAGCGGGGCGGCGGTGGGCGCGCTGGCGGTGATCGATCCCGACGGCGGCGATGCGCACGTGCTGGCCGTGCCGGACGGCCGCTTCGAGATCGTCGAGGGGGTTTTAAGGCTGAAGGAGGGTGTGTCGCTCGACTTTGAAACGGAGGCCCGTGTGACGCTCCAGATCACCGCCGTCGATTCCGGTGCGCCCCCGCAAACGTTGGTGCAGGACGTTGTCGTCGCCGTCAACGATGTCGTCGAATCGCTGCATCCCTGGCAGAATCCGCGACTTCGCTGGGACGTGGACGACGATGGCGTCGTGGGCTTGAAGGATTTGTTGGAGATCGTCGGGCCGCTGCGGGACGCCGGCGGTCCATTCGAACTGCCGCTGAGCTTCGCAAACGGCGAAGGGCCGCCGCCCTATCTCGACGTCAACGGCGACGATGACGTATCGCTGGTCGATCTCTTGGAGGTGGTGCAAAAGATTCGAGAGGAGCGCTTTGCGGCCGCGCCCGAAGGAGAGAGGGCGCCGGACCACATGGCGCCGACATTCCCTGTTGCGGCGTCCTCAACTCGCGGTGGAAGTCCGACTCTTTCGACCGCGGAAGCTGAGCCAGATGACTTCTCGTCGGCCGCGCTCCTCGAAACTTCCCGCGGCCTTGCGGCGCAACCCGCTGACCTGCGAAATGATCGGCCTTTCCGGAAAGAGGAGGGCGCCGGAGATGACGCGGACCTGGAGGAGATGTTCGACGCCATCGCCGCCGATCGTTGCTTGCGGCTCGAGTAGCAGCTCCGCTGCGGCGCCACAGCAAAGGGAACGAAAAAGCCCTGCAGCGAACGTCCGAGTTGCTGCAGGGCGCGCGGATGGGAAACTGCCGCTGGCTTACGCGGCGACGCGGGCTTCCGCGGGGGCGCCGGTGAGCACGCCTTCGACGAACTCTTCGAAGATGCGCTGGTCCAGGGCTGAGGCGCTGGAAGCTTCGGGATGGAACTGGACGCCCAGGGCGAACCAGTCGGGGCGGACGCTCTCGATGGCCTCGATCACGCCGTCGGGGCAGCGGGCGGTCGCTTCAAAACCCGGCGCCACTTCGTCCACCGCCATGTGGTGAACGCTGTTCACGCGAATCTCGCCGTCGCCGTAGACGCGGTCCATCAGCGAGCCGGGCGTCACTTCCAAGCCGTGACGGTGGGCCGGGTCCTGCGGGTCGCGGTGCGGCAGGGCGTGCGGCAAGTCCTCCGGCAGGTGCAGGAAGAGGTTGCCTCCCTCGGTGATGTTCAAGAGCTGCATGCCCACCCCCACGCCCATTACCGGCATGCGGCGGTCGGCGATCAGCCGGCACAGCAGGCGGTCGAAGGTTTCGCGTCGCGGGTCCATGCAGCGGACCGTGGGGTGACGCATGTAGCCGTCGCGGTGCGGGTCGAGATCCGGTCCTCCGACCAGCACAAAGCCGTCCAGGCGATCCAGGAGGGCGCTCACGTCGTCCTCGTTGGCCTGGGGCGGCACGATCACGGGGATTCCTCCGGCGCGCAGGATGGCGTCGAAGTAACCGGCCGCCAGGAAGGCGAAGGCAGGCTCATCCTTCTTGGCGGGGCGAAACTCGGCATTCAGTCCAATCAGCGGCTTGTTCTGCATCTGACGGTCCCTTTCAGATGTCGCGGAATACGCTGCCCGCGTCCTTTAACGCGGGCGGCGGCGAGAGGCTCCCGGACGCTCTAGTGCAGGTCGTGCAGGGGCGCGGGGGAGAAAAAAACGGACCAGCCGACTGACGCGGGAAACGCGCGGAGGTGCAGCCGCCGGAAGAGCCGGCCGGCCTCGCGGAATCGTCCCTGACGGTCATCCAGTTGGACCGTTTTCTCCGGCCCGCAGCGCCTGACGCGGCGCGACGCCGGAGCGATGTCCCTATCGAAGAAGCCTCCGCAGTTGAGATGTGCGGCGAAGGCAACGCCCTTCGCCAAAGATGGATCGGAGTTTATCGGAGCATTAAGCGATGACAAGGGCTTGGTATATCTTGTGTTAGGAATTGTTAACCGTGTCTATATCTTGTGCAAGCATGCATGAGTGCTAGCAGCGCTAGCACTCCTCAACATTGGCGTTTAGTCCGCGGTGGCGACGTTGATGCGGAAGGGATCGCCGTCGTGGGACGCTTCCTGGAGGATGCGCTGGTAGACCTTCAGGTCCGCCGCCACGTTTTGATGTTGGGCGTCGTCGGGGAGCCGCTCGATCAACGCCTGCACGGTCTTCAGCCCCTCCTGCGGATCGTGCCAATCCGACTTCGCCTGTAAGGCGTTCAGCCTGCGCTCCAGCGCCGGCTTTTCCGCGGGCTGGGCGATTTTGAGCGCCTCCTCCACGGTTGAAGTGTCCTCACGCATGAACTCGCTGATGGGCGTGAGGCCGTCCTCGCGGAGATACTGATCGAGGCTGTCCAGTCCCATCGCGCCGATGTTTTGCCCGTACTCTTCGTCGGCGCGTTTGCCGCTTTTGCGTTCGATGATGGCGTAGACAATCATGAGAGACTCCTGGCGTTACCGGTTCTCACCAATGCGGTAAAGATACTGAGACGTGCGGATGTAGAGCCGACCGCCGCAGATGACGGGGCTGGCGAAGCCGCCGCCGTCGGCCAATTCGTTGCGGGCGATTTCTTCGTACTGGTCGGCGGCCTTGAAGACGTGCATCACGCCTTTCTCGTCGGGGACGAAGATGTAATCTTCGCATAGGACCGGCGACGCACTGAAGTCGCCCCCCAGGCGCCGCTTCCAGATCTCCTCGCCCGTGGCCGCATTGAAGCAGCGGGCCACGCCGTTGTCCTGCACCACGAACAGCCGGTCGCCGGCCGCCAACGGCGAAGGGACATAGAGCTTCTCCCGGCTCCGCCAGACGATCTCGCCGTCACCGGGACGGATGGCGAGGATGCCCGACTGAGGAAAGCCGCCGCCGGCGAACACGAGCGAGTCGTTCCACGCCATGGTGTTGGCTGTCACGTCGGCCGGCCCGTCCGCGAAGTTCCACAGCTCCTTGCCGGTGGCCGGATCGAGGCTTTCTACGCGGTTCTGCCCGCTCAGGAGCAGTTGCTCGCGGCCGCCGGTGTGGGCGAGGATCGGCGTGCCGTAACTGGGATCATTTTCCCGGGCGGTGCGCCATACGATCTCGCCCGTTTCGCGGTGCAGGGCGGCGACGAATCCCGGTCCCTGGTTATCGCCCGAGACGATCACCAGCGACTGGTAGATCGCCGGAGCGCTTCCATACCCATGCTGCGAGGCGAACGGTCCCGCGTTCGTTTGCCAGATTACCTTGCCGTCGAGGTCCACGGCGGTAACCCAGACGCCGCCGTTGTTGATAAACGAGGTGAAGACCCGCTCGCCGTCGCAGGCGGGCGTGGCCGAGGCCTGCGAGTTCTTGGAGTGCGCGTGCATGAAGCCGCCCTGGTGGACCGGCGTGCTCCAACGCATGTTGCCCGAGGCGCGGTCGTAGCAGAGGAGCGACTGCGTCTCTTGCTTCTCGTCGGCGGTGGCAATAAAGATGCGGTCGCCCCAGATGCTCGGCGTGGCGTGTCCCCGGCCGGGAACCTCCGCCTTCCACAGCACGTTTTCGCTTTCGCTCCAGGAGAGCGGCGGCAAGGGCCCGGGGGCGTGATTGTTCCGCTCCGGCCCGCGCCACCACGGCCAGTCGTCGGCGGAGACTTCGATGGGCGGAAGCTCACTCGCGACCGAGGCGTCAGCCGCGGCGATCGTCTCCACCGGCCGTCGATTGCAGCCGCCGATTGTAATGAGAGATAGCAGAAGCCATGCGCCAGTGTGGCCGGCGGCTGAGCCTAAGCGACGCCCCAGAACAACCTGGGCAGCCGCCGGGGGGTCGTAAGCTCCGCCGCCAGCCGCCGCGACCGATGAACTGCTCCGCATCCTTCCTCCTGATTTCGAGGTTCGACGAACGCGCCCCTCTTCGCAGTCTACCGCCGTCGCTTGCACAGCGGCAAGAACTGTAGGGTGTGACAAGCGGTCGCGCAGTCACACGCGGAAGCGCCCACCGAGCGCCGCGTGGGACCGCGCTACCGCGTTTCCCACCCTACGTCTCCGAAGGCCGGCCTCACAAAGAGAGGGAATCCGACTTCTCCAGCACCTGCCGGGTCTGCTCGTCGTGGAATTGCCGCAGTTTCTCCCGCAGCTCGGGTCGCGTCGTGGCGAGGATCCGGATCGCCAGGAGGCCGGCGTTCTTCGCGCCGGCGGCGCCGATCGCCAGCGTCCCCACGGGCACGCCGCCGGGCATCTGCACGATCGATAACAGCGAGTCCATTCCCTGCAACGCCCGGCTTTGGACCGGCACGCCCAGCACCGGCAGGATCGTTTGCGCCGCGACCATGCCCGGCAGATGGGCCGCCCCGCCGGCCCCGGCGATGATCACTTCCAGCCCGCGATCCTCGGCGGTCTTGGCGTACTCGCTCATCCAGTCGGGCGTGCGATGGGCCGACACCACGCGGCGCTCGTGCGGCACGTCGAACTGCTCGAGCATTGCGGCCGCCTCGCGCATCGTCTCCCAGTCGGACGTGCTGCCCATGATCACGCCCACCAGCGGCTTATCCGAGGAATTCATGCGTGGCGCGAATCGAAGAGTGCGAAAGGAAAGACGACTCCTACAATCTATAAGTCCGATCGGTCGGGAGAAAGGGCGGCGGCAGGGAGGCAGTTGGACGACAGTGCGATCGTGGGATCCGCCCACACGAACCCGAAGCGTAAGCGAGGACGGCGGTTTGGTCCTCGCTTACGCTTGGGGTTCGTGTTGAAAACGCCACACGGCTTCACCGCGAATTTCCCTAAATCGGACTTGCGGGCGGTCGGGCTTGAGAGTAATCTCCCCCCGCTTTTCCTTTTCGGGGCGGGGCGAAGTCGCCTTGCGCAGGCCATCTCCTCTTCCGGCAAACGAGGACGCCGTGTCGGCTCAACACCACCGCGGAATGCATTGCTTGAAGGCGGTCGCTCTGGGGACGGGGCTGCTCGCGCCCTTGCTCTCCGCCGCCGGCTGCAACACCGCCTCCACCGGACACAACCTCCAGGGCGTGCGGCTGCACCAGACCGGGCAGCACCAGCAGGCCCTGCAGCGGTTTCAGCAGGCGATCGCCTCCGATCCGGTGAATCCCGACAGCTACTACAACATGGCCGCCACGCTGCACGAGATGGCGATGCAGCGGCACAACGTCGCGATTCAGCTCGAGGGTCAGGCCCAGCAGCGGCAGCAGGAAAACCGCATCGCCGAGGCCGAGTCGCTCCTG
>JAHWKS010000002.1 GCA_019347795.1 Planctomycetota bacterium
GTCCTGAGGGACAGCCAGTTGGTGAACGATGTCCTCCAGGCCGCGTTCGTGAAGACCATCGAGCACGGGCACACCACCCGCGAGGAATCCCGCAAAGCGTGGCTGTTTCGGGTGGCGTACAACGAGGCTTTGGCCCTCCGCCGCCGGCAGGCCGTCGGCAAGAAGGCGGTGGGCCGGCTGGCGGAGGAGTGTCGTTTTCCTGCCGCCGCGGCGGACGAGCCGTTGATCCGGCTCGAAACCGTCCAGGCGGTGCGGGTGGCGATTGATAAGCTGCCTGCGGAGCAGCGGCAGGTGGTGATGATGCGGATTTACGAGGAAAAGACCTTTGCTCAAATCGCGGAGCAGTTGAATATCCCGCTGGGGACCGCTTTGGGACGCATGCGGCTGGCGCTGGCGAAGCTTCGCCAAGCGATGCCGGAACTCGATCAGTCATGAATTCATCTTCCTTCAACGACGCCGGCGCCGAAGACCAACTCCACTGGACGGCGTACCGATACACGGCGGATGAGCTTGCCATCGACGAGCGCGAGGCGTTCGAGCTTCGTCTCGCCGATGACCAGTCCGCCCGTGAGGCGGTCGCCAAGGCCGTCGAGTTGCTACAAGCGACGCATTTCGTAGTCGCCGAGTCGCGAACCGTGGAGCGCTCCATGCGGTCAGAGCCCCACCGGATAAGTTGGTCAGGTTGGGTGGCGCTTGGCGCCGCGGCGTGTCTGCTCGTCATCCTCGGATTGCAGCAGGGGGGCGTGATTCTCACGCCCGGCAACCCGCACGCCGACGTTTCGGACATCCGAGAGTCCGATCAGGGCCTCGCGATGGCGTGGACCCAGACGCGGCATCTGCTTTCGCAATTTGACGCACAAGACAGCGCGGCGGCGTTTGCGGACGAACTCGACGATCAAGCGTTGACGGGGACGGTCGCTTCCGAAGATGAGGTTGCGGCGCCGACATGGATGCTTGCGGCGCTCGCCGGCATGGGGCAGGACAGCCAGCGCCCGGAGGATTCGCTCGATAATGCCGCGCCCGCACAGCCGGAAGCTAGTCCCTCGCTTCCCGATCGGCAGGAGGGGTGATGGCCGCCATGCGTGCAATTGCTTTAGTCATCGCGCTGCTGATCGCCGTTCCCGCTTCGGCGGAGGACGCCGCAAGCGTCGATGCCGTTATCAAGTCGCCGGCCGTCGCTCAGAATCGCGACGCCAAGGGGAAGCGCGGCGACGCCTCGAAGGATGGAAAGAGCGACAGGTCGCCGCGTGAAAAGAAAGGCATGCCTCCGGGGGTGACCCCAGAGCGGGAAGCGGCGGCGATGACGTTCGTGCGGCAGCATCATGCCGAGCTAGTGGATCTGCTGCGGTATCTCAAGGACCAGCAGCCCGCGGCCTACCGCCAGGCGATCCTCGATCTCTTCCGCGTCAGCGAGCGGCTCGCCCAAGCCCAGGAGCGAGATTACGATCGCTACGAATTGGAGTTGGCCCTCTGGAAAGCGGAATCGCGGATCGAGCTGCTCGCGGCGCGGTTGAAGATGGCCGGCCGCGATTCGCCTGAAGGCAAGATGCTGCTCCCGCAACTGAAGCGGCTGTTGGAAGAGCGGCATGACTTGCGGATGGAGCGATTGTCGCTGGATCGGCAGCGGACGCTCGAGCGGCTCGACCGGATCGAGAAGCAGCTTGAAACGATGGAAGCCAACCGCGCTCAGGCAATCAAGCGCGAACTGACCCGCCTGTCAGAACCCAACCCGAAGTAACCCCGCTTACAAGATCGACGTTTGTTCGTCACGACGCAGGAGGACCCTATGCGACAAGGCCGTTTCCCCACACTCTTCGGCCTGGGCCTCGGGGCATTGCTGGCCGCGCCGACGGCTTGGGCCGATGAAAGCGGCAGCGGGCAAGGGAGCGACGTAATCGCTCCTGCCGATCAGCGCTACGCCCCCAGCGATGTGTCGGAAGAGCCGGATTTCCAACGCCACGTCGTCCCGCTCATGGGCCGCCTCGGCTGCAACGGCCGGGCCTGCCACGGCTCATTCCAGGGCAAGGGGGGCTTCCGCCTCTCGCTCTTTGGTTACGACTTCGAGGCCGATCACAAGGCCCTCACCGAAGAGGTCGGCGATGAAGGCTCGGTCCGCGTCAATCGTGAGACGCCGGAAGAGAGTCTGATCATCGCCAAGCCCACCAATGAAGACATTCATGAAGGGGGCCAGCGCTACGAGAAAGGAAGCTGGGAGCATCACCTGCTTCGCCGCTGGATCGAGTCGGGCGCCGAGTTCAGCAAAGAGGAGATCACGCCGCTGGAGAGGCTGGAAATCACGCCTTCCGAGATCCAATTCCAAAAGGCCGGCCAGACCGTGCAGCTTCGCGCGGTGGCGGTGTGGAAGGACGGCACGAAGGAAGACGTCACGCCGCTGTGCCGCTTTCAGACGAACAACGAGCAGACGGCCACGGTGACCGAGTCGGGTTTGGTGACCGCCGTCGATCCCGGCGACACGCACGTGGTGGTGTTCTACGACAACGGCGTGACGCCGATTCCAGTCATTCGCCCCGTGTCGAACCTGGCCGGAGACCAGTATCCCAAAGTCGCGGCGCCCACGCCGGTGGACGAACTGGTGATCGAGAAGCTTCGCAAGCTCGGCGTGGTCCCCTCGGAGATCGCCGGCGATGCGGAGTTCCTGCGGCGGGTGAAGCTCGATCTCACCGGCACGCTTCCCACCCCGGCCGAGGTGCAGAAGTTCCTCGCCGACGCCTCGCCCGACAAGCGAGCCAGGAAGATCGACGAGCTGCTGGAGTCCCCCGCCTACGCCGCTTGGTGGACCACCAAACTGTGCGACTTCACCGGCAACAACGACAATGAGTTGCGGAACACCGGCCCGGTACGCGGCCGGCCGAGCCAGGACTGGTTCGACTGGATCTACGCCCGCGTGGCCGAGAATGTTCCCTACGACGAGTTGATGGAAGGCATCGTCCTGGGGCAAAGCCGCAATCCCGGCGAGTCGTATCGCGAATACTGCGAGACGATGAGCGACATCTACCGCGGCGAAGGCGAATTCGCCGATCGCGAGTCCATGCCGTTCTACTGGGCGCGGAACAACATCCGCCAGACGGAAGATAAGGCGATCGCCTTCGCCTATTCCTTCATGGGCATCCGCATCCAGTGCGCCCAGTGCCACAAGCATCCTTTCGACCAGTGGACGAAGGACGACTTCGACCAGTTCACGGGCTTCTTCAGCCGCATCTCGCCCAGCCGCGGCCCCAGCCCCGAATCGCGCGACGAGTATGACGATATGCTCAAGAAGCTCGGCGTAAAGGGCCAGCGCGGCAACCAGTTGCAGCGGGCCTTGCCCGATTTGCTCAAGAAAGGCGAGACGGTGCCCTTCCCCGAAATCTACGCGATGGCGCCGCGCCGCGGCGGCAACAATCGCCGCAATCGGAACGCTCCCGCGGATACGGCAAAGCTGCTCGGCGAGCCGGAGGCGATCAACCTCAACGAGCACGCCGACGCCCGCAAGCCGCTGATGGACTGGCTCCGCCGCGAGGACAATCCGTTCTTCGCCAAGGCGTTCGTGAACCGCGTGTGGGCCAATTACTTCAACGTCGGCATTGTTGAGCCGCCGGATGATTTGAGCCTGGCCAACCCGCCGAGTAATGCGGCCCTGCTGGACCACCTGGCCCGCGGCTTCATCGAGAGCGGCTTCGACATGAAGTGGGTGCATCGCGAGATCTTGGGCAGCGACGCGTATCAGCGAAGCTGGGTCGCCAACGACACCAACGCCTCGGACGTGCGGAACTTCAGCCACGCCGTCCCGCGGCGCCTGCCTGCCGAAGCGGTCTACGACGCCGTGGTGCAGGCCACCGCCTCGGACAGCGTCGTGGAACAGATGCAGACCGATCTGGAGGACCGCGCCGTCGCCATGGCCGGCGCCGGTCCGCGGAACAACAACAACGGCGCCAACTTCGCCTTGAGCGTGTTCGGCCGGTCGATTCGCGAGAGCAATTGCGACTGCGACCGCTCCATGGAGCCGAGCCTGCTTCAGACGGTGTTCCTGCAGAACGATCGCGACGTGCTGACGATGATCGACCGCCGCGACGGCTGGGTCACCCAAGTCGCCCGCGAGTCGGGCGGGCGGAATCCAGCCGCCGCCGATGAGCGGCCCGCCAACTACGAACGGCAAGTCGTCGCGCTGGAGCGTCGCCTCCGCCAACTCAAGAAAGCGAGCAATGACGATGCCGCCGGGCGGATCGAAACTCGCCTCGCGCAGCTCAAGAGGCGCTTCGGCGGCGATCGGCCGGAGAAGGCGGCAAGCAACCTTGGCTCGAGCGGCTTTGAGCCGAAGAGCGTTGTCGAGCAGGCGTACCTGCGGACCGTGAGCCGGTATCCCCGCGAGGACGAGCTGGCCCGCTCGACTGAATACCTCACGTCCTACGAGGATCCGCTCGACGGCGTCCGCGGCCTGCTATGGGCGCTGATCAACACGAAAGAGTTCATTGTCAATCATTAGGTCATTCGCTTCGGCCAGCGACTGGCGTGCTGCCTGCTGCCGGGCGCGGCCCGGGAGCGCGATTCGACCCGAGACACCCTTCCCCAATCAGCAAAAGGATTCCCCATGTCGAGTTTCCGAACTTGTGACGGTGTGGCGCGGCGCGATTTTCTGAAGGTCGGCTTCCTGGCCGGCGCCGGCCTGTCGCTCTCCGGCTACCTGCGGCTGGCGGAAGCCGGCGAAGTGCGGCAAGGCGCCGCCGACGCCGGCATCTTCATCAACCTGCAGGGCGGGCCGTCCCACATGGACACCTTCGACCTCAAGCCGGACGCCCCGGCCGAATATCGCGGGACGTTCAACCCCATCAAGACGAACGTGCCGGGGATCGAGATCTCCGAGCACCTGCCCAAGCTGGCCCGGTGCGCCGACAAGTACGCCATCCTCCGCGGCGTGACGCACACGCTCGGCGCCCATCAACTGGGAACTGAGTACGTGAACACGGGCAATCGCCCGCTGCCGTCGCTGGAGTATCCCGGCTACGGCGCGGTGGTCACCAAGGAGAAGGCGGCGTCCGTGGATTTGCCTCCTTTTGTGGCGATCCCCAACAGCAATCAGCGAGGCGGCTTCCTCGGCGTGCAGTACGCTCCGCTGAACACCGCCGCCACGCCGCGGCCGGGCGTTCCCTTCAGCGTTCGCGGCATCGCCCTGGGGAACGGCCTGACGGTGGCGGAAGTCGAGAAGCGGCAGAGCCTGCTGCGGGACCTCGACACTACCTTCGCCGGTTTCGAGAACAATCAACTGCTGGACGGCCTGGATCGATTCTCGCAGCAGGCGTACTCGATCATCACGTCGAAGCGGGCCCGGGACGCATTCGACATCAGCCAGGAGTCGCCGGCCTTCGCCAAGCCGTTCGGCGAGGACGCCTTCGGCATGAGCTGCCTGTTGGCCGCGCGGCTGGTCGAGTCGGGCGTGAAGTTTGTCACCATCTCGCTCGGCGGGTGGGACACGCACCAAGACAACTTCACCCGGCTCAAGACCAACCTGCTGCCGAAGCTGGACGAGGGCTTGGCGGCCCTCTTCGGCGGCCTGGAGCAGAAGGGCCTGCTCGGCAAGACGGCGGTGTTTGTGACCGGCGAGTTCGGCCGTACCCCGAAGATCAACAGCCGCAGCGCCGAAGGTGGCCGCGACCACTATCCTCGCTGCATGTTCATGTTGATGGCCGGCGGCGGCGTGCGCGGCGGCCAGGTGCTGGGCGAAAGCGACGAGACGGCCTCCGCCCCGAAGAACGAAGGCTATTCGCCCGACGACGTGGCGGCCTCGTTCTACCACAACCTTGGCATCGACCACACGATGGAGTACCACAGCGACACGGGCCGCCCGATCACGATCGTCCGCGACGGCACGGTAATCCGCCCGCTGTTCGCGTAGTGCATTGTTGCGACACTCAGCCGCGAGCGTCCGGTTCTCCACGGCATGGGTGACGGGTGGCTGGAGGCGGAGCGGAGCGACGCCCCAGCAACAGATTCGGATATCGCTGGGGCGTCGCTCCGCTCCGCCGCCACCCTTGAGATCTGTTCAAAGTGTCCTCAGCGCGCAGGACGGGCGCTCACTCGGTTCTATGTCTGCCGGTTCGGCTGCGAGGGAGCTTGCCGCGCCGGTCCCCACACTCTCAGGAGTCCGTTCTATGAAGCGCTTGTTCGAATCGTTGGTGGTGTTGTCACTCGTTGCCCTCATCGCCGCCCCGGCCTGGGCGGAGGATAAAGAGGAGAAGAAGGCAGCCAGGAAGAAGGGCAAAAAGGGTCGTCAGGCTCAGGTGATCGCCGGCCCGCTTGCGGCCCAACTCGAGAAGGCGAACCTGACGGAAGAGCAGAAGAAGCAGATCGCGGAAATCAAGGAGAAGTATACGGCCAAGGTGGCCGAGTGTCGGCAGGCGGTTAGCGCGGTGTTGACCAGGGAAATCCGCCAGGCCCGCGCAGCCGCGATGAAGCAAGCCCGCGAGGAAGGCAAGAAGGGCGCCGAGCTGAAGGCCGCCGTCGCCGCCGCCGTGGAGCTCAGCGCCGAGCAGAAGAAAGCTTTGGAAGACGCTCAGGCCAAGATGCAAGAGGTCCAGAAGTCGCTCCGGGGCGAGGTGCTCGCCGTGCTGACGGACGAGCAGAAGAAAGCGCTGGGCCTGGACAAGCCCGCCCGCGGCGGCAAGAAGAAGGACAAGACGGACGCCTAGTTTCGCGCGCTCAATCGTGCGCCGCCGTGATGACCGATCGAAGGTCGAAGGCTCCGCGCCTCGGCCTTCTTTTGATCGGCGCATCGCCTCCGCCGCTGTAAAATACGCGGCATCATGAACGTTGCGCCGCGTTACTTGGCGGCTGCGACAAGGTCGGCGATCGTCTGCTCCCACTGAGAACGGCCGCCGAAGGTCATCCCCAGAGCGCGGAGCTTGCCGGTCTCGATCTGGTTCTTGGGCGACGTTTGCCGGCCGTGGATCGTCGCGCCGGAGCCGGAGAGTTCTTTGGCTCGATGAGCGACGTCCCACTCGGATACGTAGAGGTCGTAGCAGTTGAACGCCTGGCCGGCGATCTGGTCCACGGGGGCGTCCAGCAGCAGCCGGGCGGCCTTCGCGACGTCGGCGGCGTGCACTTCTTTCCCGCCGCGCTCGCATGTGACGGTTTCGCCGCGAGCTACGGGGCCCACGAGGCCGAACCACTTGCTCTCGTGGATCGGGTGATCCGGGCCGTACACTCCGGTCGGACGCAGGGCGCAGATCGGGTAGCCTTGCCCCAAGCCGTAACTGTGGACGAACTTCTCGATGGCCCCCTTATGGGCGCCGTAGTGGCTCTTGGGCCACAGCGGATGCGTTTCATCGAGCGGACGATCATCAAGGATCACGTCGTGCACGGCGCACGTGGAGATGAACACAATCCGTCCCACGCCCGCGGTCCGAGCCGCTTCGATCAGCCGCAGCGTTCCCAGGACGTTCGTCTCGACGAAACCGAGAATCTCTCCCTCGGCGCCCATGAAGCCGGCGCCGGCCCGCGCGAGCGCCCCATGCACCACGGCATCGCAACCGGCCACGAGGTCGCGCGAAGCAGCATCGCTCCCGAGCTCCCCTTCCAGCCACTCGACGCGGTCCCGCACGTCCTCCATGCCGCCGAGATCGCTCCCGGCCCGCCTCCAGCAGCGCAGCTTGTGATCGTGACGAAGCAACTCGCGCACCAGGTATCGTCCGATAAACCCGGTGGCGCCCGTGACGGCGATTTGCATGGCATGCTCGCGGGGAGAGAGAATCACCGAAGTGGCAACACGAGTGAAACTGATGAAATATGTACGTAAGTACATGTTCAACGTCAAGCCCCTGGGGAGAATTTTTTGCGCCAAGGGATAGAATGGATCAGCCTCGGTTCGGCGCCCGGAGCCGATGTTCGGGTTTCTGAGATCCGAGAACCGGACGCTAACGCGTCGCGGCTGATCTTTCATTTGACTCTTCCACCGGACATTCCCATGAGTTCTGCCGTTATTGTCGATTGTGTTCGCACGCCGATCGGCCGGGCGCATCCGGAGCGCGGCTTCTTTCGCGACGTGCGAAGCGACGACCTGGCCGTGGCGTGCGTAAAGGCGCTGGTCGAGCGGACCGGCATCGACCCGGAGGCGATCGAAGACGTCGTGCTGGGGAACACGCAGCAGACGGGCGAGCAGGGCCTGAACGTGGCCCGGGCCGTGGGGCTGATGGCGGGACTGCCGGTGGCGGCGGGCGGGGCGACGGTGAATCGCCTCTGCGGCAGCAGCCTGCAGGCGCTCAACCAGGCGGCGCATGCGGTGGTCGCCGGTTTTGAGGATGTGCAGATCGTCGGCGGATTGGAGCACATGCACCACTTGCCGATGGATCACGGGCTCGACCTCAACCCGAAACTTTTTCATCGCACCAGCAAAGGCGCCTTGCACATGGGCGTGACCGCCGAGTTCCTCGCCCAGACGCAGGGGATCGGCCGGGAAGAGCAGGATCGCTTCGCCCTCCGCAGCCATCAGCGAGCCGCCGCCGCGCAGGAAACGGGGGAGTTCGCCAAGGAGATGGTCCCCGTCTACGGCCAGGACGAGAACGGCCGGCGATTCCTGGTCGATTTCGATCAGTGCGTGCGGCCCGACACCACCCTGGAAGCGCTGGCGGCGCTCCCACCGGCATTCATGCCGAAGCTCGGCACGGTGACCGCGGGGAACAGCTCGCCGCTCAACGACGGCGCCGCGGCGATGCTGGTCATGTCGGAGGAGAGCGCCGAGGCGCTGGGGCTCAAGCCGCTCGTTCGCGTGCGAGCCACGGCGGTGGCCGGAGTCGAGCCGGCGGTGATGGGAACCGGTCCCGTGCCCGCGACCAAGAAGGCCCTTAAGCGGGCGGGGCTGGAATTGTCTGACATCGACCTGATCGAGTTGAACGAAGCCTTTGCCGTGCAAGCGCTGGCGTGCTTGAAGATGCTGGGGATGAAGGACGAGACAATCGACGAGAAGGTCAACATCCGCGGCGGCGCCATCGCCATCGGGCACCCTCTGGGCGCCAGCGGCGCGCGGATCGCCACCACGCTCATCCACGCCATGCTCGACAAGGACGCCACGCTCGGCCTGGCGACGATGTGCATCGGCGTCGGCCAAGGCATCGCCACCATCTTTGAGCGGGTGTGACGGCCATAAAATGCAGCCCGCGTCGGCAAGGAACTTGTTCCCGCCGAATAGGGCATCGTAGAATCAGAAGCGTCGATCGCGCGAAAGACAAGGCGCCGATATGGCCGAAGCAGTAAATGAACTGGCGGACTTTTATCGGTTTGTCGGAAATCAACTTGGCAGCGGCGGCGTGGACATCTCACCGGAAGAAGCGCTTGCTCAATGGCGCTCGGCACGGCCGCTGCCGGAAGAGCTTCGGGAAAGCGTGGCGGCGATTGAGCGAGCGCTGAAGCAGGCGAAGGAAGGACAGGGCGTATCGCTGGAGGATTTTGACCACCGGTTCCGCCAGCGTCACAACATTCGCCGGGTATAATCGGTCCTCCGAGGGCATCTTTAACGCGAGGGTGATCAAATGCGTGGTTGGGTGGAGAGCGAACGCGTTCGGCTCCGTCCGGCGCCACTTCTTTGGGTTCTGCTCCTCGCGGTTCCCGGGTCGGGAAAAAACGCTGCCGCTCAAGCGCTGGAGTTATCGCAGTCGGATGCGGCGATCGCGGTTCGTCAGGATGGGCGGCTCGTGCTCGTGTACAACATCCAGCCGCCGCCGGCGCCGGAGGGGATTGATCCGGTTTATCGGCGGAGCGGGTTCCTGCATCCGGTCGCCTCGCCCAAAGGGCGGGTCGTGACACAGGCGTTTCCGGTGGATCATCCGCACCAGCATGGAATCTTCACGGCCTGGGTGCGGACCACGTACGGCGGCAAACCGGTCGATTTCTGGAACCTCGCCGGCGGGACCGGCCGCGTGCTCCACGAGCGGGTTGTTTCGCGGTTCGAGGAGGGCGAGGCGATCGGATTCGAGGTCGATCTCCTCCACCGCATGACGGCGACCCCGCCGGTGGACGTACTGCGCGAGCGGTGGAAGGTCACCGTCTATCCCACCGACGGCGACTATCACTGCTTCGATCTGGAGACGACGCAGACAGCCCTCACCGACACGCCGCTGATCGTCGAGAAGTATCACTACGGCGGCGTCGCCCTCCGCGGCCCGACGCGCTGGCTGACCGAACAAGACGGCTTTGTACGTCGCAATTCAGATCAGGTCTGTGAGCCAAGCCGCTTCCTCAACAATCTTGGCTCCGGCCGCGTCGAAGGAAACCACGAGCACGCGAAGTGGGTCGCGATGACGGGCGCCATCGACGGCGAGCCGGTCACAATCGCCGTTCTCTGCCACGCGGACAACTTCCGCGCGCCGCAGGCCGCCCGGCTTCATCCCACCAAGCCCTACTTTGTCTTCGCCCCCTGCGTGGACGGCGAGTTCGTGATCGATCGCGAGCATCCGTTCCAATCCCGCTACCGCTATCTCATCACCGACGCCGAGCCGGATGCAGAGTGGCTCGACGACAAGTGGCGGGAATGGTGTTCCACAGACAAGTAGCGGGTCGCCTTCGTGCGGGTCGGTCAGGGCGATTTGTTAGGCGCGGCCCTTGAGTTTTACCAAGCGCACCTGTTCAATCGAACGGCTCGCGACCTGGAACGCCTCGATATCAATGACTAGGTTGCCGCAGTTGCAGGCGACTGACTGCTTGGGCACCGAGTGTAGCACGTCCCCGCACACCGGGCACTCGTAATACCAAGTCGGAACCCCGAACAAGCTACCAAGTCCCTCCCCGTCAACAGGGAGCAAGACGAAGTCCTTTTGTACTTGATCGGCCGTCAGGCGGTCGGGCGGCGCGGCTCGAAGTTGCCGCTCTTTTTCAATGCCCGACCGGTAGCCCCTGGCCCACTCGTCGCTGCCGATCGGAGCCGGGTTGGCCTCACGGAGACGCTCCTCCAACTCGCGGGATTGCTGCTCCACGAGCTTCTTGCCGAACTTCTTCAACCGCCGCTTCTCGGCGTCGTCCATATTAGAGACCTGTGTTCGCCTAACGAATCGATTCCATCCCTTCTGTTGCCGGCGCATGGCTGAACTGTGCGAAGGATCGATGTCGGTGGGAGGAGGGATAAAATCCGGTTAAAAAAACGCGAAGCCTACGAGCGTTTGATCTCGCCGTCATGGCTTTCGCGTTCGCCGCAGATTATAGGCGCCGTCCAAGTTGACGAGCAAGCATTCCGGCTGCGCGGATCGTGGCGGCATGGCTGGCGTGAGTAGACGGTCACTCAGAAGATTCCCGGCGGCCGCGGAACAGCCGTTGGCGTAACGCATTGCTGTTGGAGGTGAACTCGCCCTCCGTCGTGTCGTCGCGGAGGGCGGCGTACATGATCTGGAGCTTGGCGTCCAGGTCGTCGGCGTAGTGCACGAGGAGCGCCTCGGGAGTCATCGGCGGTTTGGGGGAGCCCCACTCCGGCAACCGCTGGTGGGAGACGATGATGTGCTCCAGCCGCAGGAGCAGCTCCGGATCGATGCTTCGGCCGGCGGCCGCCTCGCGGACGATGTCGCGGCCCATCAGCACGTGGCCGATCAGCTCGCCTTCCGCCGTGTAGATGGGGCTGCCGTCGCGCATCTCCAGCTCGCGGAGCTTCCCGATGTCGTGCAGCACGGCGCCGGCAAGGACCAGGTCCCGCGAGAGCGGCGGCTGCAAGCCGGGATAGTCGGTGATGTACTTGTCCGCCAGCATCCGCGCATTGCGGACCACGCTCACCACGTGCTCCAGAAATCCGCCGGCGAAGTTGTGGTGATTCCGCGTCGCGGCCGGCAGCGTGAGCAGCGTCTCGCGATGCGCTTCCAGGATGCTCGTCGTCAGGTCACGCAGGCCCGCGTCGCGGATTTCGTCCCGCGCGGCGGCGAGCAACTGCTCCAGGAGCTGCTGCGGATCGAACTCGGTGCTCGGCCGGCAGCGGCGCTCGTCGAAGCCGTCATCGCGGTCCTTATCCTCGACGGGCCGCACCTTATGCAACTCGAGCTGCGGCCCGAACTGCGTCTCGCGATACATGCCGCGGACCTTGTAGAACGCCCCGGGCCGCCAATTCGTGCGGCAGTCCTCGAAGTACGCCGATTCGCGCCACAGGAACGCCCGCGCCTCCCGCCCCGCATCGCGAAAGGTGATGCGAAAGTACGGCTTCCCATTCCGCGCCACCCCCTCATCCCGGGCCGTCAACTGCACGAAGACGTCGGCCTCCTGGCCCTCCGCCATCTCGCACAGCCGCACAATCGGCATCCGCTTCTGATTCATACTGGCAGCATCGCGAAGGGCGACCACACTCTAGCCACCGAAGGTGGGAACACTAATCGACGCTAATTTTCGCTGATAAATCGCATTAGCGTCAATTAGTGCAGATTAGCGTTCCTCACTCTTCTGCGTACAATCGTGACTCCAGCGCCAGCTCGTCGAGGATGGCTTGCAGGCGGGCGGAGAGCTCGGCCATGACGGGATCGACTTCGGCGCGGCGGTCGCGTTCGGGGGAGACTTCGATCGCTTCGCCCACCTGCATCACCGCCTTCAGCGCGCCGTGCACGCGGACCTTGCCGGTCAGGTCCTCCTCGAAGCGCTCGACGGTCTCCAGGATGCGATCGACCGTGGGACGCGAGGTGAGATAGTCCGGCGGGTAGCAGCGGACCTGCTGCGCAAGGTACATGTCGGACAGTTGCAGCCAGCGACGCTGGAACTCCGCCTCATCGATCTCGCCGCGGACCATCTCGGGCATGATCTTCGTGCGGAGGTTCTTCACCCGCGGCACGATCGGTCCTTCCTGCGGCGCCCCCAGCCATTCTGTCTCGATCGGGTGCAACAGGCCGTTGATGAGGTTCGTGAGCCGCTCGGCCATCGTCCCCTCCTGCGGCCGGCCGAAGTACTGCAGTTCTTTGAGGCACAAGAGGGCGTGGCCGATCTTGAACACGCGCTCCAACAAGGGCACGTCGGTCTGCGGCCGCCAGGAGAGCCGCTCTTCGATCATCTCCAGCACGGGGCCGACCGCCGCGTCCAGGTCGCCCTGGAAGTAGTACTTGATGCCGACGGGGTGGATCACCACCTTTCCCGCGGCGTCCTGCTTGGCCCGGCGCTTGCCGGCGGTGCGGGCGATGAACGAGACGCCGTCCAAGAGAGCGTGCAGCCGATCGTTCGTGCGGCTGACGGAGCCTTCGGGAAAGACGATGAGCGGCCGCCTGGCCTTTTCCAGGATCTCGATGGCGGTGTTGATGGCCTGCTTATCGACCCCCTCGCGAAAGACGCTGAAGCCGCCCATCTTCTGAATCGCGAAGCCGTAGAACCAGCCCTGATTGAAGAGGTGCCAGCTCGCCATCGCGTAGACGTGGGTGCGGGCCCGCCGGGCGAGGTAGCCCATCACCAGCGGATCGGCGTAGCGGCAGTGGTTGGGGGCCAGCATCACGCCGTGTCCCGCGTCGAGCGAAGCCCGCAATCGCTCCAATCCTCGCACTTCATGGGCGACCACGCCTTCCGACCGTCGCAACCATATGCTGACCAGATTGAACTTCTGAATGAACCACGGCCACCAATCCCCCGTGTGCGGCGGAACGAACTGGTAGGGGCGGTGAACGACGATATCCTGCATGATGCTTTCGATTCTTCCGTCCAGCTCGGCAGCAGCGCTGGGAGAAAACATATGGCCGTATGCTACGCCAACCGCAGGCCTTTGGGGAGCGATTCGCCGAAGATGCGGGTTTGCTCTTCGAGATCAAGAGCGCCGCCGCTGCGGGTGAGCTCGATCAGGTGTTGCGAGGCGTTGTGGGCGTCGAGCCACTCGGCCGCCTCGGTGCGGCGGGCTTCGGGGAGGTCACGATAGCGGTCGTCCGTGCGGCGAGCGATCTGCATCACCGCTAGGGCGACGATCGGATCGGGATCGGGAAATTGCATCAGGATGTCGAGCCAAGGCAGCACGCTCTGCGGCGGAACGACGGTATTGAGCGGACCGTAAAGCGGAACGCGGGCGCCGATGCGGCCCAATGCCCAAACCAGCGCGGGACGGACTGCTTCCCATTTGCGGCGGGGGAGGAGCTCCGTGATCATCTTCCCCATCTCCGTCTTCACGCTCACGTCGAGCAGCTCCAGCGACCCCAGCAGCCGCCAGAGTTCGGGCGTGTCTTGCGGGGCCACGTCGAACTCGCCCCCCCGGCCGCGGCCGGTGGTGAGCCGCTTGTGCATCGCCCGCAGCGGCGCCAAGAGCGGGTCCGCGAGCGCACGCTGCTGACCGGAGTTGAGTCCGCCTCCGATGCGGCGCCAGAGGATCCACGACTCATTGCGGCACGCGGGCGAAGGGTGATACAGCTTCCCCTGCAAGAGGCGCCAGGTTTCCGCCACCCGCCAATCGTCGGCGGCAAGCCCATAGCCCGGCCGGAGCGCGTAGCCGAGAAGGTTCAGCCATCGCGATTCGTGGGCCTGGCTTTTGCGGCGGCCGACTTCCAGCGATATGAGCTCTTCCCAGATGCGGCGTAACAGCGACGTCGGCCATTCGTCGCGATCGACTCCCGTCGCCTCGACCAGGCGTTTCACGAGCTTCCGCGGGTCGTCCTCCCCTTCGTCCGCGAACACCCCGTGCAGCAATCCCCGAACCTCCGCCCAGAGCGACTCGTCGAGCATGCCTTCGGCCTCGGCCGCCGAATCATGCGCGGCGATGTCGGTTTGCGTGGCGCTGCGAACATCGAACTGCAGCCGCCAGCTTCGCTCGCCGCCGACCTCGCTGCACCATACGTCGAGCACGCCGATCTCCAAGAGCCGGGCGTGCAGCTCCACGTCGATGGCGCCGCGCTCGCTCTTGCGGCGGGTGCGCAGAACGGTGCGGATCGGCGGGAGCGGCGTCATTTGCTCGCGGTCGATGGGAATGATCTCGCCTGGCGAGTCGGTGAGCCGCACGCTCGAGTAGTAGAGCGGGAATTCGATCGGCTCTCCGACCCGCAGGTGAAATTTGCGTCCGGCCAGCTTCACGTCCTGTCCCGGCTCGGCGCCGGCGGGGGCGAGGCAAACGGCGACCGGCTCGTCGCTTTCGACGCCGACGTAGTACGTCCTCGCCAGTCCGGCGGCGATGCGGACCCCCTCTCCCCGCCGCACCATGCCGTAGTACGCGGCGCCATGAGCCACGGCCAGATCAAGCCGCTCGTTCTCCAGCACCCTCGGCGACCAATCAGGAGCAACTTGCCGGAACCACGAGGCAAGGACGTCCAGCAGCCGCTCGCGGAGCACGGGAGAAGCGAAGAATCCGCCGTTGAACAGCACAATGTCGGGCCGCGCAGGATCGGCGACGTCGGCGACTTCCTCATCGACAGCCACGTGTCGGTGCGCGGTAAGAAACGCCGCTAAGTGCCTTGTAATGGCGGCGTCGGAAGCGAAGGGCAAGCCGAACTCCTGAAATCCCGATTGGCGCCCGCGCGGCTTTTCGTCGAGCCGGCAGCGGGGCAGGAATCCTTCCAGCAGTTCGGCGCGGACCTCGTCGCGCGTCGCCTCCGCCTGTCGGCCGCCGCCGAGCAGTCGCGCTCCGCCGCCGGGAAGGTTGACCGTCACCGTCTCCGGGGCGTTCTCGCCCAGCAGCGTCTCCTTCACGCGGCGGCAGGTACGCACGAGCACGGCCCACTGCCGCGGCGTCAGCTTTTCCCGCTGCGAGAACCGCGGCTCCAAAACGTGCGCCAGGGCGAGGTCGAGGTTGTCGCCTCCCAGGAGGAGATGGTCGCCCACCGCCACCCGATGAAACTGCACCTTGTCCCCCTCGGCGCGGCGGACGCGGATCAGCGTGAAGTCCGACGTGCCGCCGCCGATGTCACACACAAGGATCTTCTGTCCCGGTTCGACTTCCTGCTCCCAGCGGTCGGCGTGCTTGTGTATCCAGGCGTAAAACGCCGCCTGCGGCTCTTCAATCAGCACCACCCGCGGCAGGCCGGCCTGGGCCGCGGCCTGGATGGTCAACTCCCGTGCGACCTCGTCGAACGACGCCGGCAGCGTGAGCACCAGGTCCTGCTTCGCCAGCGGCTCGCCGGGAAAGCGGCGATTCCAGGCATCGCGGATGTGCACCAGGTAGCGGCTGCTGACGTCCACGGGCGAGAGCTTCTCCACATCCTCGGCGCCATGCCACGGCAACAGCGCGGCGGTGCGATCGACTCCGGAATGGCACAGCCACGACTTGGCCGAGGCGATCAGTCGCGCCGGCGCCAGCGCCCCGTGATCGCGGGCGAAGAAGCCGACGGCAATATTCGGCTCTTCGCCGCTCCACGGCAGACGCAGCGCGCCGGGCGGGAATTCGGCCGAGGCCGCCTCGTAGTGAAAGGACGGAAGCGTCTCGCGAGGCTCGATCAGCCCCGCTTCCACGAGTTGCGGAACCTCGAGCGTCCGCACCTTCCACGGCGACTCGTGCGCATCGACATACGCGACCGCTGAGTTGGTTGTTCCCAGGTCGATGCCGACGATGTAACGGCTCGGCTGCTCTTCGAGCAGGTCATCCTGACGCGGCGCCAAATCGGCCATCGCCGGCCCCTCCAAGCTGAACGTCAATCCAGAAAGATGGAAGCGAGCGCCCCGTCAAACCAGCGGATCTCTTCCGCGATGCCGTCGGCCAATTGCGGTTGTTGCAGCTCCTCGGGAAGCACGCTCCAGGCGTACGTTTCCACCTCGAAGTGGCTGACGCGCGAATAGTCGCGAACCGCCTCCAGGCAGCGGATGATCTCGTCTTGTGTCGTCTCCAACGCGCCGAAGCGGACCAGGTAAATCGGCACGTGGAAGTGAATCCGCCACGGAGCGTGCACTCCGCGCGAA
This sequence comes from Planctomycetota bacterium, assembly GCA_019347795.1. Lineage (GTDB taxonomy): Bacteria > Planctomycetota > Planctomycetia > Pirellulales > Pirellulaceae > JAHWKS01. The sequence continues at coordinate 16,795 of JAHWKS010000002.1, forward strand.
TCGCCATGCGCCGCGAGCGCCTGCGGCAGGTCCTCGAAGAACTCGCCCTCCGGTCCGACGACGGTCTGATGGAGATAGCGACCCTCGGCGAACGCGGTCAATTGCTGAAGAGCGTTCTCGCGCTGGGCCGCATCGAGCCGATCGAGCGGGACGTGGATTGCAGCGGAGACCTGCACCTTGCCGACTTCGATGCCTGCCTCGCGATATCGCTGGAGCACGTCGGCTTGGTCTTCGAACATCACCGCGGCGTGGCAGACGTCGTGGCAAACCCGCAGATGCCGCCGGATAATCGCTTCGTCGCCCGCCGGCAGCAGGTAGTCTTTGAAGTATCGCACGATGTCTTCGCTGCGTTGAAGATAACAGCCCGGCTCCGGCTCCAGGCAGAGGGAAATGAGGCGGCCTTCTTCCGCCTCGAGCCGCGCGAGGCGCTCGGCGACCGCGGAAAGCTGTTTCGCCGCCTTTCGCAGTTGCTCGTCGTTCGGCTTCGGCTCCGGCCAGGCAATGGGAAGCGTGGAAATGCTTCCTTCCATCGCCGGCGGCAACAGGACGTGTTGGATTTCGATCAGATCAAGCGTATAGGCGAGCCGTGCTTCCTCCCACCACGTCGGCTGATAGACGCGATGCTTGACGACCGGCTGATGAAAATCGCCGTAGGGAAAGCCGTTAAACGTGAAGGGGGTCAGGCCGACTTCCTCCAGCCAATCCCGCGCCGCGACGATGCGGTTATCCTCGAGCAACTGCCGCGCCGCCTGGGCCGCCAACCACAGCCCCACGCCCATCGTCGCCTTCGGCCGCACCGCCTCCTTCACCGCCAAGGCGTGCCGGGCGAGATTCTCTCGGGCGGCGGGCCAATCGGCGCCGGCGTGAACGTTGGTGCAATAGCCGACTTGGAGCTGCATGAGGTTGTTCCGTAGAATGGGCTCGAACATTTTCCAGCATAACAAATTTGCTCATACGTCTCGTCACCGATGATTCACGGCATCGACCCGAAGATCGACTACGCCTTCAAGCGGGTCTTCGGCCTGGAGAAGAACAGCGATTTGCTGATCGACTTGATCCACGCGGTGCTGCGGCCGCCGCCGGGGCGGGAGATCATCCACCTTCACATCCTCAATCCCTTCAATGACAAGGAGGAGCTGAACGATAAGCTGTCCATCCTGGACATCAAAGCCCGCGACCAGTCGGGCGCGGTGTATAATGTGGAGATGCAGATGGTCGGGCCCGTCCGTCTCCCGCAGCGTCTGCTATATTACGCCGCGCGGCTGTATCAACAGCAGTTGCGGGAGGGCGAGGCGTACGCGGTGCTGCAGCCCACCATCGTGATTTGCTTCCTGAACGATGAGTTGTTCCCGCAAACGGAACGTTTTCACCTGTCGTTCGCCTTGTGGGACGACGAGCAAAGCATTCGTTTAACAGATGATCTGGCGATCCATATTCTGGAGTTGCCCAAGTTCGGCAAAGAGCCGGCGGCGATTCAGGACTCGCTCGATCGGTGGCTGTACTTCCTGCGGCATGGCGCCACGCTTGATGCAGCGGCGTTGCCCCAGCCGCTTAACGTTCGACCGGTGCAGAAAGCCATGAGTGAACTGCGAGAGCTGACCCAGAGCGAGATAGAGCGGGAACGGTACGAGGCGCGGCGGAAGATGCAGCACGACGTCGCCGATGCGCTTTACCTCGCCACGAAAACCGGCCGCGAGAATGGACTCAAAGAAGGGCGAGAGGAAGGCCGAAGGCTGGGTCTGGAGGAGGGACGCGAAGAAGGACGCGAGGAAGGCCGGCAAGAGGGCCGGCAGGAAGGTCGGCAGGAAGGCCGCAAGGAGGGAATCGACCGTGGGGTGCTGATCGGCATGATTCGGGTCTATCAGGAGCAACTAGGAATGTCGGCTACGCCGACGGAAGAACTCAGCGAGTTATCGGAGGAAGCTTTGCGTCAACAAGCTGAAACGCTCCGGAAGCAACTACTTGGCTGACGGGCGGGCAACCAGTTCCCCTCGCTTCGCCCGCTATGTCCTCTCGCATCGTTGATCTCAGTCTCCCCTTGGACGACAACCGCGGCCGGGCGCCGTGGTGGGCGCGGAATCGGGTGAAGCGTCAAAGCCACCGGGCCGGGGCTTTCGCTATTCGCCTCCTGTTTGGGCTCTCCAAGAAGTATCTGCAGACGGGCGCGGGATGGGCGAACGACGAGATTCGACTTTCCACGCACGGCACAACCCACGTCGATGCGCCGTGGCATTACGCGCCGACTTCCGAAGGGAAGCAAGCGAAGACGATCGACCAGGTTCCGCTGGAGTGGTGCTTTGGGCCGGGCGTCGTGCTCGACATGCGGCACAAGCGGTGGGACGAGGCGGCGTCGGTCGAAGACGTGCAGGCGGCGCTGGAGAAAATCGGACATCGCCTTTCACCGGGCGAGATCGTCCTCATTCAGACCGGCAACGATCGCTACCACGGCACTCGCGAATACTACAATCGCGGTCCCGGCGTGAGCGCGGCGGCCACGCGTTGGATCCTGGACCAGGGCGTGCGTCTCACCGGCATCGATGCCTGGGGCTGGGACGCGCCGCTGGCGGTGCAAGCCCGGCGGGCGAAGGAAATGGGCCGGCGCGATCTCTTCTGGGAAGCCCACTATGTCGGCGTCCAAAGGGAATACTGCCACATGGAGCGACTGGCGAACCTCGACCAGTTGCCCCCCACCGGCTTCACCGTCTACGCCTTCCCGCTGAAAGTCAAAGGCGGCTCCGCGGGGCCCGCTCGTGTGGTGGCGATGGTGGAGTGAGCGTATTGGCGTCGATAAAGGTCTTGCGGGTGGCTGGCGGCTACCACAGAATCCTCGCGGCGTCGAAGACGGGGCCTTCGACGCAGGTGCGCTTGTAGTCCCAGGCGCCCTGCTCGTCGCAGACGCGGGCGACGCACGTGAAGCAGATCCCGATCCCGCACGCCATCGGCGTTTCCAGCGAGACCTGGCACGGCGTCGCGGTGCGGCGGGCGATCTCCGCCA